>JBFLVQ010000066.1:0-23869 GCA_040758525.1 Acidobacteriota bacterium | reverse complement strand
TGGATGAGAAGCAACAAAAGCGACGTTGCTTGTATCGGTTGCCTACATATAGCAGCAAGCAGTTAACGGAATACAACATCCACAGGAATAGCAGCCAGGCGCTTCAATTCGGCTTCACTACGATCATCTAGCTTACCACGTAGATCGAACAATTGCCGCGCTGCGTTATAGTCACCACGTCCTTGAATGGTCAAGAGCAATTCCGAAAGCGCACGTACGCCTTCACGGAATTTTGTTAGTTCAAGACCATAGTGACCAGTCTTCTCATCATAGGTAATACCGCCACGCTCACGTAAGAAATTAAACTGTATGATATTGCCACGTGCATGATCTTCACCTGAGCCAAAGCGTATAGAACGGAAAGTGCTGGCAATATAACTAGCGTAGGCTTGCCGCTCCTGCTCTTCTGTAAGAATACCTTTCTTAGTAAAGTAACCTATACTATAGAGTCCAACAATATCTGCTTTAGCTTCTTCGAGTGTAGAATAGGTCTCTTTAAGGGCAATACGAATCGATGTATCGGTATCCTTGCCATCATTACGCACAAATTTAAGGCCCAGTGTATGAGCCAACTCATGCCCCATTACACCATTGAAGAATGCCTCTTCAGTTACTAGTGGCAACAGTTTGGGATCAAGCATCTCTTTTGCAATGGGGATAAGGATCTTATTGAATTTGGCAAGAATAATATTCTTGTAGAAGAGTTTCTTAGCACCCTTCTCCTTGATTACGACTTCATCATTGGGAAGTGAAGCAGCAATAACCTTGACACCGGCATTGCTTGCGCCTGATACATAAGCGACCTGAACGATACTAATAGGTGTGTCAGTTGCGCGTTCTTTACTCTGTAGATCAGCAGGAACAGGAAGGTTCTGTTGTAGTTCCGGCATCTGTTGTTCGAAGGCTTTCAATTTTTCGCTGGCAGCTCGATCACGTACTAACACAGTGCCTTCATAAGCAGCTTTTAAGCCCATTAAATTATCATCATAGACTTCAATAGGACCGATCACGATATCGAGCCAGCCATTGCGTACATCAATCCAAGCAAAATCACTTTCGCGAAACTCACCTGAGAGCAGCGCATCAGCACGTAATTGTAGATACTTCTTAAGGGCTGGATCGATAGTCTGGCTACTGGCGTCGCGTAACGCTTTAGCAGCCTGCTCCAACTCTGTATGGAAGATCTGCTCAAAAGGTATTGCCACCAGCTTGTCACCCTCTCGCCTGATCACAGTATTGATCTTTTGAAAACTCTCTTTTACTTCTGGGTGTGTAGCGATATAGCGCTCAAACTCCTCCTTAGTCATATCCTCTGGATAGAAAGTGGCGCCTGCGGGCATTTTCTTACTTCCTATGAAGGGTTGATTATCTTCATTCTTGTCGTAAGGACCATAATTGATATTCAGATATTGCAATAGATCGCGATCAGCCAGGGTGCGTGATTTCATCAGTTTGGCACGTAGCTCAAGGCCATGAGCAGAACGCTGCTTCCAATATAGAGTATCAATAATGCGCGCCGCCTCGATCAATTTTACCAATGCGCGCCGCTCAGAGGCAGGCAACCCGCTGGTGTCGGCGCGTAGTAGCACAGGGACATATTTGGATAGACGTCTCTTGATCTCGGCAGCAGAAAGATTCTCCTCTACATTTGCGGTCGTTGGCAAATGCGCAAAGATCAGCAGAAATAAGAAAATAGAGATTAGTAATATTCTCATAAGGGTATATCCTCAAGCTAGAATAGTTATAATAGCGCCAAGAATTAGTTATATCACAGCCCCTTTAGAGGCTTCAAAGTCGCTCGACCTGTCAGTTCAATTATTCAACCTCTTGACACTTGACGGGATGGTCGGCTAGGCTAATCGGATTATGACCTCATCACGATTACTGCTGATAGCCACCATTGTTTGCACATTTTCTCTCGCATGTAATAAGGGCGAAATTGTAACTATAGATCAAGGTGTGATAATTGCCGAAAAGGCAGAGGTGCGTAATTCTACGGCGTTGGTCTCTACTCCGCTTAAAGAATTAAAGCGTGGTCAACAAGTGGATATTCTTGAGCACCGATCTGTCAACCAGCGTGAGTTCACACGTGTACGTATCACTGGTGATCAGCCACTAGAAGGCTGGCTAGAGACTCGCTTCGTTATTAGCAAGCGTATTGTTGATGAGTGTGAGAAACTGGCTCAGGAATCACAGGAGATCTCTACACAGGCGATAGGTCGGACTAAAGACAAATTAAACCTACGACTCAAACCAGGGCGTGATTCTGATGTTGTTACTGTGCTCTCTGCCAACACTAAAGTAGACATTGTTGGCCGTGCCCGTGCAGAAAGACGTGTTCAAGGTGAAGCTGGGGTTAAATATGATAACTGGTTTAAGGTACGTATAGGTGGGGAATCTGTGATCAAAGCTGGTTGGATCTATGCTGATTCGATAGAGTTGGTACCACCAGATGCAATTGCACCACTACCTGGTGCTGGTCGCCGTTTTGTTGCCTGGCAGCCATTTGGCAAAGTGCTCGATACACAAACCAATAATGAAGAATCCCATTACATAATTCTCGACAAGTATGCTTATAGCAAAGATGATGAGATAGATTTTGATCGTATCTATGTCGTTTTCTGGGATAGTGAAACACATGCCTACGAGTCTATCTATATTGAATCACAATTACGCGGCCTATATCCGCTTAAAGTCGAGACCAAGGATGATGGGTTCGTTTTTACGGTACCGTTAATCAATCGACAGGAAGAGACATTACCAGCACGTTACGCGATCAAGCTTGATGCTAAGACAGATCGCTATCGAATTTCGCGTATCGTTGAGCCCAAGCCTGCTAGCAAAACTATCACCAAACGCTAGAGTCTTAGCTACGCTCACGCATCTCTCGCAAGATAATATCGGTAAGCGCTTTGGGATTGCTCACCTTGCGCAAAGGGATCTTGCCCATCTCTGCAGCACTATCAATAACAATATCGCCAATACCCAACAGTCGCTCAAGCGGAGTAGCGGTAGCGGTGACATCCTGAATCTTGGCAAGCGGAATATTACGTGTAGTTCTGCCTAGCAGACCGTAGGTAAATTCAATCTTATGATTGGTGAGAGTATAGATTTCACGTTGGCGTAGGATATGATGGTAGATAGGATTGAGTAGAATAAGTAGGCTCAACACCAATGCAATAATGGATGCATATTCGAAATTACTGCCCAGTGTAGTTGCCACTACCACTAACACCAGCATGACTAAAATGGCAATGATGTAACGTACAATGATAAAGATCATTGTTGGTCGTATCTCAAAGATAACCCGTTCCTCATCCTTAGTGATAGCAGATTGTACTGAATTGGCGGGCGCCAAATCATGTGTAGCGCCACGCATACTCAGGTTAGCGCCACAGAAGTTACAAAATTTGCTTCCGGGGGAAATTTTATTGCCACAATTGTTGCAAAACACTTTTTACCCTCAACTGCAGATAGCGTTAGCTAATGGTTGCCGGCAGTGGCCGAAGCAGAATTTTTCGAGAGAGTTTCGACATAGCGTTGAATACCGTCAAGGAGAGATTCGGCGATCTGTTGCCGAAATTCGCCTGTCTTAAGTGCACTAGCCTGCTGTGCATTGCTAATGAAGGCAACCTCCGCAAGTATACTAGGCATATGTGCGCCAATAAGGACGATGAATGGTGCCTTCTTAACGCCACGATTGGTAATTGCGCTAACACCTGCGCTGGTCAACCCAGTCACTAGACCGCGCTGTACAATCTGCGCGAAATTACGCGATTCAATCACTTTATCATCGAGCACAATACGCTGCAAGAGAGTTTGCAGGTCGCGTGCATTACGTGCTGTAGAGGCATTTTCACGTGCTGCTACTTCCAATTCTTCCTGATTAGCCTTAATGCTCAGATAGTAGGTCTCTACACCACTGGCATCTGCTGATTGGCCGGAATTAGCATGTATGGAGATAAAAAGATCGGCTGCCTCTGTGTTAGCAATCGCAGTACGCTCCTCTAGCGCAACAAAGCGGTCTCCATCCCGTGTCATTACTACGTCTATATCTGGCAGTTGCTGTTTAATTAGCGTGCGCAAGCGTAAAGCAATATCAAGCACCACCTCTTTCTCCATTAAGCCATTGGCAGCTAACGCACCAGTATCATGGCCGCCATGACCAGCATCTATCACGATACGTTTTACCTTAAGACCAAGCGCACGTAAAAATGAGAGCTGCTCCTTAGATGAAGGTGAATTTGCTTGCGGATTGGTTGATGATAGGCCAGCCTCTGGCATTTCACCGCTAACTGGCCCACGTAGATCTATCACTAGTCGCTCTGGATTGTTGAGAGTGAAGATCGCATAGTCTTGCAGCTTGATACATTCAATATTGAGGCGCACAGCCTGCGCAGATGTTTCAGCATTGATCTGCTTAAGCAAACCGCTAACCTGGGAAGCAAGGTTACGTCCTTGTAGTGTAAGAGCGAGTTGCGCATCAATAGTAAGTGAGAGGCTATTGCTGCTAGCGATAGCCTTTTCATAACTGGTAGGGGTGCTTAGATCGAGAATTACACGAGCATAATCAGGTCCACTAAAACTACGCACACTGGTAATCATCTTTTCTGCTACAGAAATCTCTTGCTTATCTGGTGGTTGTCTATCCACGATCAGGCGAGAGATATTGGCAGCCGCTTCACGCGCTTTGATCGAGTTAGGAAACTGACGTACAACTTGAGTATAAAAATGTGCCGCTGCTTGCTTATCAGCAAGGTTCTCTTCTAGTATTTGTGCAACTGTAGTTAGTGCAGTAGCACAATATGAACTTTGCGGATAAGTGCGAGACAGTTGTAAGTAGTAGTCGATCGCACTGTAGTAGTAACGCGACTTGCCTAATTGAGCAGCCATCTCTTGGGATAATCGCGCCATTGCTATCAATGTAGCATCACCATATCGACGCTCATTATCGCTCTCTAACACACGCTGGTATAGATTAAGAACTTTCAGATAATCCTTCTCTTCACGCTCGACCAATGGCCGTAGGTGTAGATGACTATCAAAAAGGCTGGCTTGATCAAGGAGTTTCTTAGTTGGCGAAGTGCTGTCGTTACGTTGCAGTGCACGAAATCCTGGGCCTATGCTTAGACCAAAAAATATTAGAACAATGGTTAAAAAGATTATTAACTTATGACGTGCTGAGAACACCAACCGCCTCCCACGCATGCTGTGGCTTTGCTGAAGGATTCTAGACGGTCCCCATACACAATGTCAAGTATATGACCTTATTGGGTTTTTAGCCTGTGAATGTAAATATAAGGAACGATCTAAGATATACCCACAGGCATAAAGAGGGAATACTCAATAATTGTTGGAGAGAATGACACGGCCGCCTTCAGCTTGGAAGGTTGTTAGCGGTGCATTGCGCACAACCATTGGTTCAGGTTTCTTCTCCGCGATCTGATGGTATTTGCTACGATACCGGGCCGTGATACTACGTACATAATCCTGTGTTTCGCGGTAACGAGGGATCTTATAGTTGTTACGTACCACAGCATTTTCACCAGCATTGTAACCAGCTAGTGCCAATTCCACATTGCCTTTGAACATATCAAGGAGAAAGCGCAGATAACGTGTGCCACCTTCTACATTCTGAGCTGGGTCATAAATACTGGTAACGCCAAAACGTCTTGCTGTAGAAGGAATCAATTGCATCAATCCACATGCGCCTTTGTGAGAGACAACTTTAGTGCGAAAGCCAGATTCTTGACGCATAACTTCTAGGATCAGACGTGGATCAACACTATATTTGCGAGCCGCATTCTCAATCATTCCATCGATCTGCTTATTGCCAGTGCTTTCTGTAGCTCGTAGAGTCTCTGGAAGCGCTACAATCTCAGGCTTGACGACAATTGTGTCACTAGTGAGAACTAGCTTACCATCATCATCGATAGTGGTACGTAATTCCGAATAGATTTTAGGTTCCGCTGGCGCAGCACTCTGAGTATCTTTAGCTGGTTCTTCCTGATAATACCCTTCACCTTTTGCTGCCGGTTGTTCGGCTGCTTTCTTTACAATCGCTTTTTTGCGAGAAACTTTACCAGTTGATTTGGTAGGAGCAGGTGAACTCTCTGGTGGAGAGGTCTTTTCACTCTGCACAACACTGCGAGAACCAAAATCAAAATTGTTTAACACACGACGTTCACTACTGTCATTATCCTTATCCGCTTGTGCAAAAGTCAAAGGCGCTGATAGGAATAGGAAAAAGAACGCACAACAAACAGAAAGAGTGATGAAAGCTTGCATTATAACTCCTCCCGAAGGTCTACATACTTATCTATGTGTCGCATGGTCAATGAGGGAGTGCTGATAGTCTATTATGTATTTATAGTCCTGTCAACGGCTACTAAAGTAGCTGGCCAGAGGGCTTTTCTCTCTTAATCAAGACATCTTATGGATAATATTTATTGACTATTTTAGTTCATTATCAAAGATGGTCCCGTGTTGAATTTCGGGCACCCTCAGTGATACATTTTCATAGACCATCTTATCTACTGGGAAGGAGTGGCGCTATGTCTACTGTAACCAGATTGGAAGAGCGTGTTGAACAACGCGAAGAGCCGCGTTATATGGAAAACATCTGCCCAATGAATGGGGAGGTAATTGGCCGTTATCCTATTGCCAGTGCTGCTGAGGTCAACGAGGCAGTGGCAAGAGCCAGACGGGCACAACCAGATTGGGGGGCACGCACTGTCAAAGAGCGGGCCGCTTACTTGCTGGCAGTACGAGACATCTTTGTTGAACGGCGCGAAGAGGTCTTAGATATGATCCGCAAAGATACTGGTAAGACACGTGCCGACGCCCTGCTAGCGGATCTCTTTACTGTCATAGATGGCACCACATATTTTTGCAAACGTGCCCCCAAAGTATTGGCCGAACATCGCGTGCCATTACATCTATTCAAAGTCAAGAAGAGTTATTTGCGTTATGAACCACTGGGTGTTATCGGTATAATCACACCCTGGAATTTTCCTACCGCTTTCCTTACCGATGTAATGCTAGCATTACTAGCAGGTAATACTGTAGTTCTTAAGCCTTCCGAGATTACCCCACTAATCGGTGAGATGACCGGGAAGATATTTGCCGATGCCGGCCTTCCAGAGGGTGTCTTTCAAGTCTTATTAGGTGATGGTTCAACTGGTGCGGCATTGGTTAATAGTGATATCGATAAGATTGTCTTCACCGGTTCAGTACGTACTGGTCGCTCAATCTATCGTGAACTCGCACGCAAAGATAGATTTACTCCAGTAGTATTAGAATTGGGTGGTAAAGATCCCTTGATTGTGTTTGAAGATGCCGATCTTGAGCGCGCAGCAGAGATGACGGTATGGGGTGGACTAGTCAATGCTGGTCAGATGTGTGCTAGTGTTGAACGTGTCTATGCAATGGAATCGGTGGCAGAGAAATTTTCTCAATTGGTAGTTGAGAAGGTGAAAAAACTGCGCCAAGGTCCACAAGATGGCGCCGACGCTGATATTGGCGCAATTATCTTTCCCAGACAAATAGAAGTTATTGAAGATCATGTAAAAGATGCCATAGCCAAAGGGGCAAATGTCTTGGTAGGTGGTGAACGTAATCAAGAACTGATGCCTGGCTACTATTACCGTCCCACCGTGCTTACAAACGTTAATCACTCAATGAAAATTATGATGGAAGAGACTTTTGGGCCAGTCATACCAATAATGACGGTGAAAAATGAGGAGGAAGCTATAAAGCTTGCCAACGATAGTGTCTATGGGCTTACTGCAGGTGTGATGACACGAGATTCTGCCCGTGCCCGACGTGTTGCTGCCCGACTGGAAGCGGGTACAGTGGCAATCAATGACTGGGGTGCCAGCGGATTCGGTTTATGTGAAGCTCCTTGGCTTGGTGTAAAAGATTCAGGTTTCGGCATTGTCCATTCTGATCAAGGCTTACGCAATTTCTGTCGGGCTAAGCATGTGATTGTTGATCGTGGTCTATTGCCAAGAGAGTTCTATTGGTTCCCTAATCGCGCAATTACTTTCAAGATGCTTTCCATCTTTATTGATCTACTCTATGGGCGTCTGCCTAAGAAACTTAAAGCACTCTTGGGTGGCAGATAAGCTACTATTAACAATACTCGTCCGAAGCCAGCAATAAACCCATGTTTAAGGAGGGTAGAATGCCAAACTCTGAGCAAGGCAAAGAGAGCTGGTTAGCACGGCTAAGCGCCAAAATTCCTGGCTACCGTGGATACTTGGAAAAGGAGCGACGACGAGATGTTGATAAACTCTATCGTGATCAACTTGCCAATCAGCTACAGCAGCTAAAGTCACCTCTTAACGAAGTGGTGTGTGAGCTGAGCAACAATGGCCGCTTAATGGAAGTCAAAAATATTGAGCCTATTACTAATAAGCTTGACCGGATCGAGAACCGTATACGTTATGCCAGTTACGGCTACAGTGGCTTTTTCGATATAGTTAAAGTAACAGAACAGGAACTTGATCGGCTTTACAACTTTGATCTAGGTTTAGCAGAAAACATTGAGGCGATCAAAGCGCAGATTGCCACACTGTTTCAGCGCGCAGACAGTGCTGATAATTTAAAAACAGCCGCCAGTATGCTTGAGCATACTCTTGACGAGCTGAACATACGGTTTAACGAACGGCACAAAACGATTGAGAGCTTTGATAGTGAAAGCTGCCAACAAGGAGAGACTCATGGCCATTGAAGTGATTCAGTTCTTCGATAACATAGGGCGTAGTATTGTCCACCGTTTTCCTGAACAAGGCTCTAGTGATATCAAAATGGGTGCACAACTGATCGTACAGGAGAATCAATCTGCAATATTCTTCCGTGATGGCAAAGCGCTTGACCTCTTCGGGCCAGGTCGTCATACCCTCACAACCAACAATCTGCCGCTGCTTACACGCTTGCTTAGCTTGCCGTTTGGAGGTACCTCACCATTTCAATGCTCGGTGGTGTATGTTGGTCGCCAGACTTTCCAAGATCTTAAGTGGGGCACTAAGGCGCCTATTCTTGTCGAAGACCCTAAACTTGGCCCCGTCAATCTGCGCGCCTTTGGTAAATACTCTATGCGAGTTGCTGATCCACAACTCTTTGTTGGCACCATTGTAGGAACTCGTGGACGTGTCACTACCGAACAGATTGATGATTTTTTGCGCGATATTATTGTACAAAGGCTTGCTGATCTGCTGGCAGAGAATTTCCAATCGGTTTACAAGCTCAGTACCTTCTATGATGAGATTGCTACTGGCACAAAGGCACGAGTAGCTGATGATTTTGCGAAACAAGGGTTGGAGTTGGTCGATCTTGTGATCGGCTCGATCACTTTACCAGAAGAGGTGCAACGTAGAATTGATGAAGGCGCTGGTATGCGTGCAATTGGAGATATGAACTCTTATATGCAATATCAGTCTGCTCAGGCATTACGTGATGCGGCAAAACAACCAGGCAGTGGTGCTGGTGAAACCATGGGAATGGGAATGGGTTTTGGTATGGGTCAAATGATGGCGCAATCAATGCAAGCAGGACAACAACGCCAAACCACTCCACCAGCTACTATCAACTGTCCGAAATGCCAAGCGGCTAACCCTGCAGGAGGAAAATTCTGCTCCAATTGTGGCAATTCGCTTCAACCTGCCAGCCTGCAATGTCCTGCTTGTCAAGCGCCGCTCACACCAGGAGCAAAATTCTGTTCAAATTGTGGTGCCTCGACGGCAGCAAAAAATTGCCCACGTTGTGGACAATCACTTTCACCAGGGGCGAAATTCTGTGCTGAATGTGGTACCGCAACTTAATTTAATAAGGGCACCGTATTAACAGTGCCCTTTGCACCCAAACTATCTCTTTTTAGTAGCAGCCTTGTTTACCGCAGCACGTAACTTGGCACCAGCCGAGAAACGGACTGCCTTCTTTGCCGGTATCTTGATCGGCTCCTTTGTCCTGGGATTTAACCCTGCACGGGCTCTGCGGGCAGCAATTTTGAAGCTGCCAAAGCCTACTAGGGTAACATGCCCACCCCTACGCAAACTGTCTGTTATTCCACTTAATACCGCATTAATTGCACGATCAGCTTGCGCCTTGGAGATCTCCGCGTCTTGAGACACTCGCTCAATAAGCTCGCCTTTGTTCATAGTCAAGGCCTCCTAAATATAGTATAGGCTTGCTGCTAGTAATACGATTCCTTGTATATTGTCTATTGAGCCCGTTTATAACACCACTGGAAACCCCTGTCAACACTTAATTTTATCGTTTTTATGGGGAGAAGTTTTACCGGTAGAAACTGGATATAGTAGCTAGATTACTGAATCCAAAAGTTGGTAAAAAGAATAAAGAGGGAGAATTTGTCGATGAAATTCTCCCTCTCGTTGTTGATAGCAGAGTAAAAGAGTTACTTAAACCTTATAGTCGCCCGCCAGCACGCAAAGCGCGCGAGTGTTGTGGTATAGAGATAGTAACGTTAGAAGAGGATGCCTCATTCTGTGCGACACGCTTTTCTTGACTTTGACTACCTTTAAGCAATTCGACCGCTTTCTTGAGTTGAAGGTCTTCGCTGGCAGGCGTCTCAACAGGAAGCGCAGGATCGTTCTCCTCTTGGTTTTGACCATCGGCTGCACCTTGATCATCATCCTCTGGCAGCACATCTTCATTGGCAGCAGAAGATTTGACTTCGACAGTGGCAGCTACTCCTGGGTTCTCCTTGATGAAAGGACTACCAGCCGGATCAGCATATTTAATTACTGTAAGTAGCAATGCTGCGCCACTCTTAAGCTGGAAGAGTTTCTGTTCTGCTCCTGCTCCAAAGGTCCGTTCGCCAACCAACTCACCGCGTTTGTTAGCAGCTACCGCTGCGGCGATTACCTCGCTAGCACCAGCAGTACTTTTATCGACTATCAAGGTGAGAGGTCCAGTAAAAGCAACTTTATTGGGATCGGCTTCAAAAGTATTGGCAACGGCACCATTATGACCAATGGTTTTAGCCAGCGTACCGGTCTTAATGAAGAGGTTGGCTACTTCCACACCGGTCTCGATATGGCCATTGGCGGCGCCACGCAGATCCAATACAAGCTTCTGCACACCCTTCTTTTGTAGATCGAGGAGTTGCTTTTTGATCTCCTCTGGTTTGCCATCGGCAAGGCTAGTAACACGCAGATAGCCTATGCCAGTTTCAGGAGTAGAGGCTTCAACAGTAGGTTGGGCAACATTGCTGCGTTTAATCTTTGCCTTATAGCCACGACCACGACGGAAGACCTTCATTTCAATATCTGAACCATTCGCCCCACTGAGCATCTCTTCTGCATCATATAGGCTAATGTCGCGAGTCGCAAAGCCGTTAATATACTCGATAACATCACCAGCGCGGAAACCAACTTTCTCGGCTGGCGAGCCTTTAAGAACGGCGACAACATAGAGGTAACCAGAGACTTTGGAGAGAATCATACCAGTGCCGGTCTGGTCATCACGAGCGGGCTGGTACTTCTTTGCCTGTTCTGGAGTGAGATAAGCGCTATAAGGATCCAAGCCTTCTGTAAGGCCACGTAATGCGCCTACCCGTACTTTCTCTAGATCAGGCTCATCAACATAATCGCGCACAATATGGCGCAAAACCTCACTAAAGATACGAAGTTGGACGTAGGGATCGCCTTTTGCGAAAACGTCCTTTTGAACTGAAAGGAAACCGCCCACGATGGTATAAAAAGCGAGAGCGGCGGAGAAGACGACTATTGCAAGCTTTCCTTTTAATGACATCCTATTACTTCCTCAATCGCGCGACGTTGGTTTTGCCAGCGGAAGATTGGGCGCAAATTCACGCCAGAACAGATCTTCAACAACTAGTAACGAGTAACTGACGTTAATAATACATCAGCCCTGATATGAGTCGCAAGTCCGGCTTCGGAATGCGACTAAACTCAAGATGCAGAAGTGGTCGGGACAAGATGCTTTGAGGCAACAGTAGTCACCGCAGGAGCGCTTGACACTCTATTTAAGTGACTCATATACTTGCCTAAATGCGTATTTTGGCGATCGATTATGGGGAGCGCAGGCTGGGCTTGGCGATCAGCGATGAATTACAGATGACCGCGCGCCCTCTTAAGACGCTTGCACGTCTGCCAAAAGAACAAGCACTGATCCAGATCGCACAAATTGTCTGTGAAAATGGGGTTGGCAGTGTGGTAGTGGGACTGCCATTGCGGCTAGACGGCACACACGGTGATGCTGCGGCACGTGTAGAGAAATTTATTGCCCTGCTAGGCGAACGACTTTCCTGTCCTGTATTGGCGTGGGATGAGCGACTCAGTTCTTATGAGGCTGAAGAGCGTATGCGTGCCGCTGGCCTAAACACAGCCGCGCGGCGCGCACGTATAGACGAATTTGCTGCGCTAGTGATATTAGAAGATTATCTGCAACACCTTGGTACGTAATTAGCAGCTATCCCTACTGCTGACTTATGCCGGTGTCATAATAGATTTTTCGGAGTGTAGTTGATGCGGTTGCTCAAGCGATTTCTAGTACTGACCTTGATCCTATTGCTAGTAGGTGGGGTAGTTGGTTACTGGTCCTATAGTAATCTAAACACACCACACACGCACACAGCCACTACCGACTTGATCGTGATTGAACCAGGAATGAGTAAGAAGGCGATTATTAACCGACTGGCACTTGATGGTATTATCTCTAACCGACTACCAGTGCTGATATACCTACTGCTGCGGCCACAAGCAGGCAAGTTACAGGCTGGCGAGTACCGTTTTGAATCTCCTATCACACCGCTAGAAGTGCTAAACAAATTGCAACGTGGGTTAGTAGCAACTGAACAGATCACGATTCCTGAGGGCTATGATCACTTTGATGTCGTACAGGTATTAACAGCCGCCAAAATAGATACTCCCGAGGCGATTGAACTAGCGATAAGAGATACTAGCCTGATTGCCGATCTAGACCCAGAGGCTCGTGACTTAGAAGGCTATCTCTTTCCTGATACCTACAGTTTTACTCGGCAGACTCGTGCATTACCGTTAATTACTGCAATGGTACGGCGTTGTCGCCAGGTGCTTACCCCTGAGCGGGTAAAACGTGCTCAGGAAAGGGGTCTTAACGTCCGTCAACTACTTGTGCTTGCCTCAATGGTTGAGCGAGAGGCAAAAGTAGATGAAGAGCGTGCAGTCATTGCTGCAGTCTTTTACAATCGACTCAAGCGCAATATGAAACTTGATTGTGATCCTACCTTTATCTATGCTGCCAAATTAACAGGGGCATGGGATAACAATGTCAATAATCCTGCACACCGGCGTCGTGAGTCGCCTTATAACACCTACTTTACGACTGGATTACCACCTGGGCCGATTGCTTCACCAGGCGTTGAGTCGATCGATGCGGCACTCTACCCAGCCGAGGTTGACTATCTATATTTTGTTGTCAGTGGCACAGATGGGCATCATAAATTTTCTCGTACAGAGGCTGAACATCTTGCTGCTGTTGCTGCCTATCAGCGACAACAACGTCAGGCGCAACGAAATTAAATGTTATCTCTGGAGAAGAAGAAAAAGTTGCTGCAATAGCTTAGGATTAGCTTTATAATCATACGATCGAGTCACCGTGATCATCCGTAAGCTTAAATTTAACTTGGACTTGGGTATTATGGATACGACCATAGGTATACAGGCGCTAGCGAAACGTTACAATGATTGCGCACGCCGTTTCAAAATTCTCTACGCCTTGAGCCGCCATTATCCGAGTATGGGGTTGGAACTAAGTGCTGAAGATATTACTCCGCCTACCGATCTCAACCTTGTCTTTGGCAAGCTCAATGTTCTACGCAAGCTCTTGGAATCGCCTGATCCTGAACAGATATCTACTCTATTTAGCGAAGTAGAACGAGATTTGGGGCTCTGTTGGGGTTGGTTTGAAGGGGTAGATCGTAAGCTTACCCCTTTTCAGCTACGTACCTACTGCGAAAAAAATAAGGATCTACCTGTTGAGCATGTGCTGCTATTAGCACAGTTCCTCTTAAACAAGGTCGAGCGTACGGAGTTTGATCAAGGTAAGATCGATTATCTGCTTACACAATCCTTCTGTGTTATAGACGAGACAGGTGTGCCACGTTTACGTGTTCCTTCTGAGCAGGCGCTTAAGGACGAGCTCTTGAAGCTGCTGCCTGAACACTTAAAATTTGATCCCCCAGGACTAGCCATTACACTAGGCCAATGTGATCTCTTTCTTACTCAGGTAATGGCAGTCAATAGTTTTGAAGATCTCATTGCGGGCGACTACATCAATAAGGGGCGTCAGCTTAAGAATATGTTTGGGCCACATTTCTATAATGCTGGCGTGCTCGCCAAATGTGTGCAACTAAGCACAATCATGCGTCAGAAGTTTTCTCAGCTCTACAAAATTGAGAATGAGAAGATTCGTAAATTTAGTCAATGTCTGATCAATACCGGCAATGATGTGGTACAACTCGGTCAATGTAGCGGGGATATTACGGCTGAGAGCGCCATGGAGTTTAGTGAGAAATCGAATCAACTGCTTAATGCTGATTATGGCAGCAATAACGAGCGATTGCATACCTTTCTACGTATACGCGAGATGCTTGCTAAGACAATAGCTTTCTATGGACTTGATCCTGACCATGCCTCAGCGCAGGGGATTGATCATAATGCTCTGGATGAAGACTACTTAGATAACAAGCTGACAGAAAGACAGCGACGGCTACGTGAATTGCTAATATCGATGCCAGAACGTTCTGCTTCTTCAGTGCAGGTTGTCGAGCTAGAACGTTCCCATCTAGTGCTCTCTTCTTGGGAAAAAGAGGCGCTCTTACGTAATCAAGAGGATCCCGATCTAGACATACGTAGCAGTTGTGAACTACTAGGTCGGGCTGCTGCATTGATCGCCGAGATCAATGAAACATATGCCTACTACCGCTCACAGACCTCTTTCGCGCCACATCTTTCTGATACCCATTTGATGACGGTCAACTACTACATAATGCAAGCGCATCAACTCACTGATGAGTTGGAAGAGTTGAGCAACCGTATGCGTGAAAAAGGCCGTATTGAAAAAGCATGTGATCTATCTGCTACCCGACACAAACTCTTAGATACCTGTTGGAAGATTAAAGTCTAATGGATGTTGAACCGACCAATAATTCGCAAGAGCTAATGCGGCTACGCGCAATCCTGCAGATGCACGCCCAAGCTTTGCTATTAGGGTCTATGCTCGGTAGTCTCGCACATGATTTAAATAACCCACTTACTGCAATCAGTGGCAACATAGAGTTGTTGATGTTAAACCCACTTGTACAGGATGCCAAAATCAAGAAACGCCTAGATACAGTACATGCCGCCAGCAAGCGTATGATGGAGAAGCTACGCTATCTGCAACTATTCACCAAGCCTGGGCATGGTAGTGAGCTTTTAGAATTGAATCCATTAGTACAAGGCACTCAACTTGTTGCAGAGTCGCTACCCAAATTAGTGAAAATTACTATTGCGCTCAATCTTAGCGACGAAACGTTGATGGTAATGGCCAATCCTAATCAGCTTGCCCAGGCGCTACTTGCTATTATCAATAATGCCCTAGATGCAGTGCAGCAGACCGAGAAGCCACAGGTGAAGGTAGGAACACGACTGACAGCAGATCAGGCAGTTATTTTTGTTGCTAACAATGGTCCGCAGATCGATGAACAACTGGGTGCCCGCATTTTTGAGCCATTCTTTACCACTAAACCGCTATCTGTGGGATTGGGACTTACATTAGCTCAGCAGATGATCATAGAGAACAACGGTCAGATCGATTGGCATAGCACACCTACAGAGACCGAATTTAGCATCTTGCTACCACGTAGCTAAACGGCGACATTCCGCAAACCAAACTTTCCCCACACGGTTAAATAGTTAAATAATAACTAACGCCAGTTCGAGATAAGAATTAAAAGCCCGCAGGGCGAAATACCTTTAGCTTGGCAAGTAATTAATTTACTATGTCGTCGTTTCACGACTCTGCTTGTTATCTCATTCCATTCTTGGCATTACTTGCCAAGCTAAAGATCTTTCGCCCTGCGGGCTTATCTCGAATTGACGTTAACTAAGTTTTTTAATAAGGATGAAGGAGCAGAATCGATGAAGAGAGTTATTGTGATTGGGTTGGATTGCGCTGCGCCACAACTGGTCTTTGAGCAGTGGCGTGACGAGTTACCAAACCTACGTGCGCTTGCAGAAGGGGGCGTATGGGGTAGGTTACGTTCCACCGATCCACCCATTACCGTGCCGGCTTGGATGTCTATGCTAACCTCCAAGAGCCCTGGTCGTTTAGGTTTTTATGGTCTACGCAATCGTGCTGACTATTCTTATGCAAAGATGTCTATCCCTAATTCTACTCAGGTCACAGAGCCGACTGTATGGGATATCCTTTCCCAAGCTAATAAAAAATGTATCCTCATTGGCATACCCCAGACCTATCCACCTAAACCAATCAATGGTTATCTAGTCTCCTGTTTTCTTACCCCCAGCACAAAAAGTGACTACACCTATCCAAAAGATTTCAAAGCTGAGGTAGAACGTGTCACAGAAGGTTATATTCTTGATTGCGACAATTTCCGTACAGATGAGAAAGATCGCATTCTCGATCAGATCTTTGCAATGACAGATAAACGCTTCCGGCTGGCGCGACACTGCTTACAGACCAAGGAATGGGATTTCTTTATGATGGTCGAGATGGGCACAGATAGAATACATCATGGCTTCTGGAAATATATGGATACTGCCCACCTCAAGCATGAGCCAGGTAACCCTTACCAGGATGCGATTAGAAGATACTATCGTTTCTGTGATGAGAAGATTGGTGAATTGCTTAAGTTTGCTGATGCTGACACGACAGTACTAGTTGTCTCTGATCATGGCGCACGCAAAATGGATGGAGGAATATGTATTAATGAATGGTTAATGCGCGAAGGCTATCTTACTCTTAAACGTATGCCAGAGACTCCCGCGCCTATTGAGAAGTGTGAAGTCGATTGGGAGCAGACACGTGCCTGGGGTTCAGGCGGTTACTATGCACGTCTAATGATCAATGTAAAAGGGCGTGAGCCACAGGGTGTGGTGGCAGCCGGTACTGAGTATGAGGCGCTACGTAGCGAACTGATCGAGAAGTTGCAAAGATTGCCCAATCATGAAGGTCGCCCAATGCAGACTAAGGTAGTGCGTCCTGAAGATGTCTATCCTGAATGTCGTAATATTCCGCCAGATCTATTCGTCTACTTCGATGATCTCAACTGGCGTTCAGTCGGTTCGATTGGCTTGAATGATATCTATACCTTAGAGAATGACACGGGCCCCGATGATGCCAATCATGATTGGCATGGTATCTTTATCATGCGCTCGCCTGGTCGTACTACCAGTCTGCCGCGGACCGATCTAGATATTAAGGATGTTGCTCCTACGATCTTAAAACAGTTGGATCAACCGATCCCGGCTGATATGGAAGGCAAAGTAATTGAGTAGTATTTTTGACAAAGCAGGCAAGGGAATATCCTGCCTGCTTCGTCACGTGCTAAGATTTTTTCATGCGAGACTTCCAATATTGGCTTGAGCATGCCATCGAAAAATCACTACGGATCTATAACTTCTTATTACTTGGTAGACCTACTGCGACACCTAGACAAGAAGAGATCAAAAAGATCCTGATCTGTGCTTATCATGGGATTGGCAATTTTATTCTTTACACACCTACAATCGCCGCGCTAAGAGAATATTTTCCTGATGCACAGATAGATCTACAGGTAGGCAATCACACAGGTTGTGAAGATGTACTGGCGGGGACTGGCTATTTCACTAATATCTTTGATATATCGAGCCGAGGCGGTTGGCGCTATTGGTTGAAGCATATCTTTATGGTACGCCATGCCAAATATGACATGCTTATCAACGAATTCCATAGTAACTCATATTTCCTTGCAATGATGGTAAGTTTTAGTGGTGCTCGTTATCGTGTAGGTCATATACGTAGCTCAGGCTGGCGTGACCGATACGGTTTTATTTATAACGTACCAGTTACAATGCAAGAGGCTCAACATGAAGTAGACCGATATCTTGATCTGGCACGCAAACTGGGTGTGCCAGAATCCCTACTTACTACGCTGCCATTCATTCACATTGATAAAGAGGATGAGCGTTTTGCAGAAGATTTTCTCACTAATGCGAGAGTACCACCGGGCCGCATAGTTATTGGTGTACAGATGGGCACTTCACTCAACATGCGTTGGAAGCAATGGTCACCAGCGCGTTATCGCACACTTATTGAACATTTAACTAGACAACTACCAGAGGCTTGGTTTTTGATGCTGGGATCTGCCAATGAAGAAGAGATGATACGTCAATGGGTCGATGGTATTAGTGAGAAGATCATAATCTCAGCAAAACATACCACGCTAAAACAGGCGGCTGCGCTGATCAAGCGTTGCGCATTAGTAATATGTAATGACAGTGGACTGATGCATGTTGCCGTAGCTACACATACACCAGTAGTAGCTATCTACGGACCTACCGATTACCGACGTACTGCTCCCTTAGGCTCTATACATACAATGATCAGAAAAGATCTCTCTTGCAGTCCCTGCTTTCGACTTGCTGGTGATGCACAGGTACAGGCTTGTACACATCACGACTGCCTTAATACCATTGAAGTAGAAGATGTATTACAAGTAGTCCTCAACAAGCTTTTACAACCAACAGAGAAATAAAAAAGCGGCCTGAAATAGCA
Organism: Acidobacteriota bacterium; assembly: GCA_040758525.1. Classification (GTDB taxonomy): domain Bacteria; phylum Acidobacteriota; class Blastocatellia; order Chloracidobacteriales; family JADJPF01; genus JBFLVQ01. The sequence continues at coordinate 5,083 of JBFLVQ010000066.1, read as the reverse complement.
TCAGGCCGCTTAACATTGCTGCGGATGAGCATAGTTATTGTGTTGTCGAGAACCCATTAGCCAACTTGCCTGTTGAACCATTTGGGTTCCTTACTGTGACATCCCAGAAAAGTCTGGCTGCAGATTGAGTGCGTGCCGGTGTGACGACAGCAGTAATCTTGGTCGAGTTAACTACTACAATACTAGAGGCACGCGGTGGTGCATTGGTGCCATTGTTGCCTGAGAAGAGCACGGTTGCGCCAGGTGCAAAGCCACTACCGGTAATAGTAATGCTTGCTACTCTACCCACTGCGGTAGTATTGGGCGTGATACTTGTTACCGTTACTGTTGCAGAGGCGCCCGCAATAGTAAGGGTAATCGATTTCTGTCCTATTGCGCTTCCGCTATCTGTTGCTTTAGCTGTAATTGTATGTGTGCCAACACTGAGATTGTTTTTACTGAACGAACCACCAGTGCCAATTTGGCCATTGAGCGAGGAGGTCCAGACTAGATTCGCGGTTAGGTTACCATCCTCAATATCGGAGGCATTGCCAGCAAAATTGATTGTTGTGCCTTGAACAAAGGTAAGATTGCTGGCTGGTGAAGTGATATTCACGGTTGGCACATTGTTGCTAGAAATAGGTGTACCAGTAATTGCCAGTCTCCAATGGTCAAGCGTACCAATGTCATCGGGACCCACATCAGTAACCTTAAGCTTCCATTGTCCTGCTGAGTTCTGATTATTAAAGGTACTCAACTCAAATGTTTGGTGAAGGTCATCGCTAGAGCCGCCTTGGCGATTGTGCAATACCACAGACGAACCGGTTGGGGCAATAAGCGATATTATCAGGTCGCCTATGTAGGGATGGGTTACATCTACAGTTACATTTAGGCTAAGAATTTTTTGACCAGGCGAGACATCAATAACACTGATAATGCCAGTCGAGTTGTTATCAGGAATCGGCGTTACAGAGTTATTGTCAAAGGTTGAGGTTGTGGTACCCTGTGGGAATATTGTCAGACTTATTTCAATAAGACGTTGTTTAGTGCCGTTGGTGCCTCTAATCGCAAGTGTATAAGTACCAACCGCAGTGCTAACGGCAGTTGTTACTATCAGTGTTACATTATCACCAACATTGACTGGATTAGGACTAAAACTGAAGGTTGCCCCACTCATAGCTGGAGAGCTAGTCACATTCATTGTAATCGCGCCAGTAAAACCGGCTAGTGGTGTTGTGCTGATCGTATAGTCAGTAGCTTGTCCTTGATTAATGGTCCGGTTGGCAGGATTTGCTGACATTGTGAAATCGGGTTGCGCAGACCCAATCAGCATCACTGCTTTAGCAGCATTAAGGCGCCCACCTGAGACACATTTACCTGTCAATGAAGGTTTAGGATCAGTTCCTTGTAACAAGGCATTCTTCATTTCGGCTACTGTTAAAGTAGAATTGATGGAGAGTAATAGTGCGGCCACACCAGCTACATGCGGCGTTGCCATAGATGTGCCGCTAAAGGTCGAATAGGTGTTATTGGGTGTGGTCGAGCGAATTAAAGAACCAGGCGCGCCCAAGTCTACTGTGGTGGCACCAAAGCTGGAGAAAGGAGAGAGGGCATCAGTACTAGTAGTAGAAGCTACTGCAACAACATTGGGAGCATTATAGTTTGATGGATAGTTTGGAATACTGTCATTGTTTGAACTACTGTTGCCAGCGGCGGCGACAAAGAGTAGACCAACACTATTGGCAGCATTGATTGCATCAAGTAGTGACTGTGAGAAGCCACCGCCTCCCCAACTATTGGAAAGCACGCGTATATTAGTACCTTTGTTACGCATTGTCACAGCATAGTTGATGCACTCAATAGCATCAGCGGTCGAGCCTGAGCCATTAGCGCCAAGGAACTTGAGTGCCATCAGTTTCACTTTCCAATTTACTCCCACTACACCTACGCCATTATTACCACGTGCGCCAATCGTGCCAGAAACATGCGTACCGTGATTATTGTCATCGAAGGGGTTACCATTATTGGCAATTGCGTTCCAACCATATATATCATCAATGTAGCCGTTAGCATCATCGTCTACACCATTGCCGGGTATTTCACCAGTATTTACCCACATATTGGCTTGCAAATCTTGATGGTTGTAATCAATACCAGTATCAACCACTCCCACTACGACATCATCGCTGCCAACCGTGGTGTTCCAGGCCTCTGGCGCATCAATATCAGCATCCGACACACCGCCGGTCTGACCGGTATTGTTCAATCCATAAAGCGAAGAGAAGTTAGGATCATTGGGAGTCGCATTGATCGAGTAGATCTGATTTCGCTCCACATATTGAACTGCTGGATGTGCGTCCAGTACTTCAATAGCTGTATCAGGTAGTTCACCTTTGGGTAATTCCACTTGTAATAGACCAGGTACAATTGCAGAGAAATCTCTTATCACCCGTACCCCTGCATTTGTTAATGCCTGCGCTCGATCTACCGGACTAGCAACCGGATTCATTCGCACAATTAATTGATCTTCAACTGCGGGACCATCGCCTCTAATAATTTTTCCCTGGTAAGCTCGCGTGGTAGGTTCAATAGAAAAAAGCCAACCTACCCCCAAAAGAAATAACATAGCCGTTAATGCCGCGGTTACCCTCTGCATGATTCCTCCATAATTTTTAATAGTGAGAGTTTTTACGAAGGCAAATAGTTGCCATTAACCCCTGGAACGATAGTGAGAAAGTTAGGTTTAAGTATTACCACTAGGCGAGATGATATGAGGAAACCGTTTTTTTGATAAAGACATTATGCCGGCTCGCCATTGTGTATAAGATATACAGCCATTTAGCTGAGTTAGGGATAAGATATACGCAGAGTGACCAGTAAGGCAATAGTAAAGTTTATAAAAGGCGTCGAGAAGTCTCTCTTCGCCTATCAATATAATTATTGCTTAGAGTTCAATGCGAATGTGCTTTACCGTAAAGCTGTGTAAGCGTCTGTTCGGCGCGTCGTACAGTTTCGGCCACTGCTGCCGCACTAGTCTTATCTTTACCAGTGAAATTAATATCTTCGCCAACTTTTATTTTGTCGTGATGGCCTTTACCAACAAACTGTTTGAGAAATTCTTCAGAAGCTATTTCGCCTTTTGTATCGCCTTTGACAAAAGCGACTTTTTTGATATTGATATCAGAATCAACAGCAACCATAACCTCAATAGGGCTAGCTACACCATCAACATTTAAGATCGCTGCGGCACCAAGAATCTGAGTCGGTTTACCAGGCTCAGTTTTACGCGCCAAATAGGCATGGAAGTCACGTTCCCGTGCAGGTACTTTTGTTTGTGCCTCCTTCTCAATAGCAGCGATCATCTCTCCAGAGAGAGCACGATGTTCAAGTGTAAAGGATTGTGCTTCAGGAAAGGCGGCTTTTACTGTCACGGGGGCATCGGTCTTCTCTGTGACATTGCCATGCGTCTCATTGGCTGGTGTAGTCGTGTTGTTATTAGGCTGGGTCGGTTGTACAGGTTGTGTTGATTCGCTTGGTTGTGCAGGTTGGTTGGGTGGTGCCGGTTTATCGCAGGCAGCAGCAAAGAGTAGGCCTATGGTTAGTAATAGTAGAGCTGAGAGTTTAATTCCTAATAATTTCATAAAATGTTGGTACCTCATTTTTGATCTTTTAGAATCGGCATTCCGATAGCTTTTTCTAGATCGGCAAGAACGCGATAATATTCCAGTGCCGCGTTAGCGGAATTTACTTGAGCTTCAATAAGCCTTCGTTGCTGAGCAATCACATCGGTGAAGTTTACCTGACCTAAATTATATGCCTCGCGGATTATTTGTAGATTCACTTCACTCTGAGGCAGGATACCAAACTGGAATAGCTCACGTGTACGCTGAATAGTCTCATAGCGTAGATAAATATTAGCAATCTCCTGTTCAATAGCGCGTTCAAGTGTTGCTTGCCGTGCAACAGCTTCTGCACGTGCCGCAAGTGCAGCGCGTAGATTGCCACGATTGCGATCAAAGAGAGGCAGCGGTACAGATATTTTGAATTCTATTGACTGATCAGTATCAGTAATTGGTGAGCGCATACCACTATCTTTAAATCCAAATAGATCAAACCTCTCTCTTTCGCGTATAAAACTGATGCTGCCTTTAATGTTGGGAGTTGCAGCAGCTTTAGCTAGTTCAATATTGGCCTCAGCTTGATCTACAGCGAGTTGTGCGGCTTTTAGATCTGGGCGGGTGTTGAAAGCAGCTAAGCGTGCGCCCGTGTAGCTTAGTTCGAGTGTAGCAACATTAAGATCGCCACGCAGACGTAGTGGCTCATCCATAGACAGACCGGCGAGTTGCTTCAATCTCAATATTGACGTAACAAGTCGTGAATATAGATTGAGACGTTGGGAAGAGAGCAGGTTTATTTCAACGAGGGCAAGATTACGTTCTAATGCAGAAGCATCGCCTTCACGAAATCGAACATCAATGATCTGGAATGCCTCACGGTTAAAGTCCATTAATCGCTCGTTAGCAGCCAGCGTATATGCAGCAGCGAGCGCTTCTGCAAAAGCATTACGTAACTCTCCTCGTAGTTGGCGCTGGCGATCTGCCAGTACCTGTTCAGCAATCTCTACACCTAATCGCGCGACCTTAATACGTCGGTCACGTTTACCGCCCATTTCAAAAGTCTGCTCTATACCTATACTAAATCTATTTTCACCTACCTCTTGGCGATTAAACTCAATATCTCCATCAAGCACAGGATTAGGACGTGCCCCGGCCTGTTGTAATAGGCCTAGCGCTTGTTCCACACCTTGGCGGGCTGCCTCAATCTCTTTATTATTAGTCAGTGTGCGTGCAAATAACTCCTCAAAGCTGCTGCCATTGGCCATATCCAGATATTCTGAGGCTTTGGGTAGATCGATAGCTACTGGAGGGAGCTGTTGCACACGGTCTTTCAGTTGGGAATTGCTTGTTTGTGATGGTTGATTAGCGGTTTGTGCATAGGCAAAGGTTGCTAGAGAGCAGATGGCCATCACAAGCGCATATACACGGGTAAGGTCGATCAGGTTCATTATACTAATGTAATAAGTTTCAGAATAATTGACAACTAT
>JBFLVQ010000065.1:0-23904 GCA_040758525.1 Acidobacteriota bacterium | reverse complement strand
CTGAGCCCCGTATCTTTGTTCCAGGACTGCCCACGCTTTGGCCAGCGATGTTACTTCCTAGCCACCGTCAACAAGAATACTTCCCATTCTGCTCACCAACAGTTCGTTATTTCTATTTTGCCCGTAATGCTATCTGGCTGGTCGCGCAGAGACTAGGTCTTGCCCATAGTGAAGTATTGGTGCCGGCTTATCACCATGGTGTCGAGATAGAAGCGCTTATTGATGCAGGTGCTCAAGTTAAGTTTTATCGTATAGGGCCATGTTGGGAGCTTGATCTGGAAGATGTAGCAAGTAAGATTGGACCGCAAACTCGCGCTCTTTACCTTATCCATTATGCTGGCTTTCCCTCACCTGTACATGAAATGAGAGCGTTAGCCGATCGTTATGGACTAATACTGATTGAAGATTGCGCTCTTTCACTACTCTCGGCGGCTGATGGCATTGCCTTAGGCACAACCGGCGATATTGCCATCTATTGCTTATACAAGGTTCTACCAGTACCCAATGGAGGAGCATTAATCATCAATAACCCTACTATTGGTGATATTTCTCAACTATCTGCTTCCATTCCTGCTTCTACTTTTAGTCATACAATCTCTTCACTATTACAAAATCTAGCACTGCGGGGTGGACGTCTAGGCTGTCAAGTGCGTGACTGGATACGACGTCTAGGTAAGAGCGCGGTAAGCGCAGCTAAAATTGAACGTGTCGCGATTGGCAGTCAGCACTTTAATCGTGCTCATGTGCATCTAGCAATGAGCTCTTTTACCCGATATATCGCGCTCTCCCAAGATATGGCAGGAATTGTAGAGCAACGGCGGCGCAACTATCACTATCTAGTCGAACAACTCAACGACCTTGCACCCACGCTTTATACTACTCTGCCTAAGGGTGTCTCACCACTCTTCTATCCACTATTAGTCAAGGACAAGGATGCCGTGTTGATAGAGTTAGCCCGGCGAGGTATTGAAGCAATCGACTTCTGGCGCTATTTTCATCCTAATTGTGATGCGACACAGTTTCCCGATGTGGCTCGTCTACGTAAGACCATTGTTGAGATCCCTTGCCACCAAGATCTCTCACCTGCGATGATGAAAAGAATGGCTGCGATCGTACAAGCGGTATTAATGAAATTAAGGAAGAGATAGATATATCTATTCTGTCGCTTCTGTAGGCTCAAAGTGTATAGTTATCGCAGCGCGACCAAACTCCTGGCGCAAAGCCTGCTCGATCTTCTCAGTCAATGCATGTGCATCGATTAGATTGTGTGACTCTACAATTACTACCATCTCGATAAAGAGATCTCCAGGACGTCCTCGTGAGCGTATATTATAACAGCGATAGACACCAGGTAGTGACAAAGCAATCTGCTCGATACGACGTGGATCAAGCATTGCAGCATCGACTAGTATAGGCACAGTTTGGCGAAAGAGTTGATAGCCATTGTAGGCAATGATCAATGCAATACCAAGCGCAAAGAGTGCATCAATACGACCGTAACCATAGCTGACAAAGAAGAAACTAAGCAGTACTGAGGCGCTTACATAAACATCACTACGTGTATGCGCAGCGTCAGCCCTGAGCAGTTCGCTACTTAGTTCTCTGCCACGCCGCGCCTCGTAGGTGGTAACAAAAAGGTTTATCGCAATAGTGGCAAGCATTGTTATTACTGTAAAAGGGCTGATATCGGGTAGTGTGTTTTGTACTGCAAAGAGTTGACGTAGTGAATGTACTGCTATCTCAAAGCAGGTGATAAAGAGAAATCCAGCTACTGAGAAGGCGCCTAATGTCTCGAATTTGCTATGTCCATATGGGTGCTCCCGATCGGGCGGCGCGGAAGCATAACGTATTAGCACAATCCCCATCACATTATTAAGCATGTCTACGGTCGAGTGAATTGCATCACTTAAAACTGTTAATGAATTGGCAAACCAACCTGCTACCGCCTTGCCTATCACTACTACAAGATTCAATAGTAGTATTACTATCAGTACTCGTTGTACACTCTCGTGGTAGTTCTGCTGTGACCCTAACGTTTGTACTTTTGCCATAGCCAACTCCATCTAACTTGTCTGTCAATGGCTGAGCAACCATTATGCCAACTCCTGAAAAATGGTAAAAGCATTATGGCAACACAAAGATTGCCATAATGCTTTCAGTTGTCTATCTACTTTAGTCATCTACAAAGGTAAAGCAACCTTTGCTCTGTTATATAGTCATACTACGCACTCTGTGGCTCAGCAGCGGGAGTTTCCACAGTCTTGTTACGGCGCGCTGTACTACGTGGTGTTGTCTGGGCAGCAAGCTGCTTAGAGAGTTCATTGAGGCGACGATTGAGCTGCTGTATATCGCTACGTGTAGGAATATCTAGACCAGCGATCACTTCCTCAATCTTCTCTTCTAGAGAAGCCTCCGTGCGTTGCAGATCCCGACGCCGTGCTGTGAAGAAATCTCTTACACGTTTACGTTGTGTGCGTTCAAAATTTGTCAGCCAATCGCGCTGTTGCTGCTCGATCTGTTCACCTTTGTGGATGGCTGTGTTTACTAACGAGTTAAAGTTCTCGCGTATGTTACCACTCAACGGGTTAAGACGATTGAGCTTAAGATGCTCATCACCCTCTAGTATATAGGCACCCAATCCTAATCCAAAATGTAAACTCTTAGTCGCCATGTCTTTGACTAACTCTATGGGTGTCTGATTGCTAGCAACATGTTCGGTCTTTGCCGTACGCGCGTTTACTCGTTTGGTCCGCTTAGTGGCTTTCGTTGTTTTGCTAGACTTGGCTGTTCTTGGCATATAGATGTCTCCTTATGATAGCGTGCACGGTAAGAATACCGGCGCGATTTTTCACTCTATGGAAATTCCTCGGTGGCCCACAAATAGCAATCTATTAGCGTGTCACAGGGCCACCCCTTTAAGACACGCGCGATCTCTTCTTGGCGCGTGGCGGGCGCACGCGGCGGCGTGATGCTAAGGCACGCTCGATCTCATCTAGCCGGGCCTGCAGAGCATTCCATTCAGTGCGTGTGGGCAGGTTCATCTTCTGAATCAAGAACTGTAGGCTCTCTTCAATCATGCGATTTAGTATCACTTTGAGATCCTCAGTCGCATTCGCTGCACGGCTACGCTCAGTAACCCGCTTCCAACTCTGCTGGAGCTGCTCCTCCATATCCTTTACCGTACGTACACCTGCCGCTAGCCCCTGTTTTACATAACCAACTACCGCATCTGAACGTTTCTGGATCATCTGTGTAAGTAGTTCTGCTGGCAACCATGCCTTCTCTTTATCAGTACTGTCGGAAACCATTTCAGAGACTATCTTCGAGAGTACTGCGCTAGTGATATCTTGCCCGCTCTCTTTATCAATTACACGCACTTGCTCGCCAGCTTCTACTAATGCAGCTAGATCATCTAGGGTTAAATAATGCTTTGCGCTAAGGTCGTATAGTTTGCGGTTTGCATATCGTTTGATTGTGCGTGTTGTCATCTCTCCTCCTTACTGACAATGCTAATATAACGCGACGCGTCATAAATGTCAAGCAATTTTTGACGGATCGCGTCATAAACTACCGGGAGCAGGGTGGGCAGGCAGCTCAGGTAGTCGTACAGTTTTAGTTAATAGGAGTAAAATCAGCATTTAGCTGACAGGTAGGGTTAAACTAATATGGCTGTTCTTAGGCGGCGCGTTGAGTGTGCCAGCAGAGACGCGCGGCCACCAAAGCGCGAAAATCCTGGTGAGTTTTGTAATACACCCAAGCGAGGAAGCGATCAATTCTAGCCAACTGCTGGTTATTATAGCCAAGTGCAACCAGGGCAGTACGATCAAGAATAAGTAGGGGCGAGACGACCTCTAATGTACGTCCTTGAATAGTAGCCAGTCGCTCTAGTACAGCATATAGGTCAGCCAGTGCAAGGAAATTCTCGAGCAGGCGGAAGAGCTGACCACTAGCAGCGCGCTCAAGTAATGTGGCATGTTCCTCCATATAATTAGCGATCAATACATCCAAAGAGTTTACCTGTTCATTCATCTCTCTTCTCCTAGCCTAACCCTATCACTCAAGTAACCTAGATAGAGGTATTACTGATACTTTTAGAATTGCAAATCATAGGCCAACACACCAGTAGTTATAGTAATTGCTCATACTGGCATAGTTGTGCACGCTCAAACCTATTGCACTGTACGGATCTGTTCAGAATTGATCGCCTATATCTAGCTAAGTAAGCAGTCAGCAAGCTCTTTTGTCGCATAGGTCTAAATGTTAATATATAGCGACTTTCACATGCCTGAAAGGGCATAGTATGAAGTTAGATAAGGGAAACTTCTACAATGTGTAAGTTTATCGGTGATGGAAGCAAAGTTTAGCTATGAATAGCGCAATAAACCAGCATCCCCTAATCAGAGCCTATATCTCTTCCAGCGCTGCCTGGAAGCAGCAGACTTACGAGCAATGGCATTTGGCGGCAGGCGAGTTCGAGGTATTCTATCACCAGCAAGGTGGTGGGCGTGAACTAGCCGCAGCACAGGCTTTCTGCGCGGCACAGGCGGCACGTAAAATGGAGCTTTACGAACAAGCAGTCAAATCTTATCAAGAAGCCAGTGAACTATTGCCGGATTGGCCATTGGTGCCAGAGGCACTTGCTGCTGCTTACTATCACTTAGGCCGTTATTCTGAAGCCACTGAGCAGATCAGTTCTGCCCTTAAGCTTGATAGCACTTTGATACAGGCTCGCCTTACTTATGCCGAAATACTCTGTGTACGCAACAACTACCGTGCTGCCGAAGACGTCCTAACGCTTGGCCTCAAGCATCATCCAGGTGATTTGGGGCTACACTGTTTCCTAGGCCATATTGCGCTTTCGGATCGCTGCCTAGATGCGGCTGAGCGCCATTACCAACATGCCCTGACATTATCGCCTGAATATTCTGATGCCCATACGGGAATGAGTTCTGTACGACTATTACAGCAACGCTATGAAGATGCGCTTGATCATATCAAGCTAGCCTTAGATCAGAATCAACGCGATAGCGCTGCACTGATTAACCGAGGCTTTATCTACTATACTTACAACCAGCCGACCGAAGCAGAAGCCGATTTTGAGCGTGCCATACGCTTTGCGCCACGCGCAGCACAGAACTATTTTCGTCTGGCAACCTTTTATTGGCAGCGGCAGGACCTTAATAAGGCTGAACGTTATCTACGCTTGGCAATTAACTGCGAATCTTACCGCAGCCACTATCATAGTGTCTTTGCGCTATTGCTAATGGAAAAGGGGCAGATGGCTTATGCAGAGCAATACTTCCATCAAGCGCTGCTACTCAATCCAGAGGATATCATCGCATTGCATGGACTGGCGGTATTGGCGCTAATTAGTGAAGATCCTCAATCCAGCGAACAGTTTCTCACACGTGCTGCCCCCTTGCTAACAGGTGGCAAACGCACTCTACTAACAAAGCTGGCAGCACGCTTACATCCAAAATTGCGGTCACGTGTCGATGTACAGCTCTAATGGCAGATAATAAATGGAATTAAGGAGCAGATATGAGTATTACCTTATCTCAGTTGGCACCTCGCTGTCCGCAGTGCGGCGCGGCCAAGATTGTCTATAGTTGTGAACCCAAGTGCTGCTTCAATCATGTCTGTGGTGTTTGTCGTGCTTCCTTTCAGTTACACACACAGGCATTAAATGCCAAACTGCCTATAGAGGTTGAGTTACCAGTACCGCCCGAACTGGAGAGTTGTCTCCCTACTACTCAATGTGTCTGCTGTGAGAGCTTACAAGTCTTTCAGCTTGCCGGTAGCAATGAGGCAGAAGTTCAGATCGTATGTAACGATTGTCGTGCTCTGCTTGCGCTGGTCTGCGCAGTAGATGAAGATTAACTGCTTTCTTAAACAATAGTTGCTTGTTAAATAAATTTAGCCAATAGACGATTAAGCGCATTTAGAGTAGCTTTGGCAGCAACCTCTAACGAGAGGGTGCTAAAAATGGAGATACCTGGTAGATAGCGTGCCTCTGGAGTGTTACCACCAACTTGTACAATAACAAAGAAGATCACCCTGCCCACTTCTGCAAGAAAGATCTGCTTACTGTAGACAAGCCGTAACTCCATAGGATTCTCTAACACATTCGAGATCGCGCTAAGAGTCGCCTCTGCCACTGCTGCCAATTGTTGATCTTCGCGATCATCGGCAATAGCCTCGCCAGTATAAAGCTCTCCCTTATTGGAGAGCGTAACAATTACGCGCCAGCCGCCTGCATCGGCGGTAGAGGTTTCTATCCCTTTCAATATCAGACGTAACTGATTCATTATAATTATCCTCAAATAGGAAAGCGGCGTTTAGCGACAAGTTCGTCGCCTAATAGTTCGCTCCTTGATCCTAAATGATCGCTATTTTGGCTCCCTGGTTGCCGAGCCAATATGACAAATGTCGTGAGCCCTTGAACTAGGCCACTATTTTAGGGCAGATTATCCTGAATTCCAATTGTTTTACGGCATCGTAAAAATATTAACTCGGGTTGCTCCTCTTTGTGATAAAAATAAGGAACTATGCCAACTGAAAATGTCACCCAGACCGTTGCAGAAAGCAATCCACCTGCTGGATTGCCAATTTGGCACTGGTTAGCCAGGCGTGTAAACAGACACCTGCTAATTGTGCTGATACTAGTTGCCTTTGCAGTATTTGCTAATACGATTGGTCATGATTTCGTTTATGACGACCATTATATGATCGAGACCAATCGCGCACTACATGATTGGAACTATTTTGCTACCGTCTTTACAGACTCGCATTCCTATGATCTTACCTGGATAAATAACAATGCCGATTCACAGGACTATTACCGTCCTTTCACACGTATGCTGTTTGCGCTTGCTTATCAAGCCTTTGGTCTACAGGCACAATACTGGCATCTGCTTAACCTGATCATATACTGTGCTGTAGTAGTGCTTGCCTACCTGATCCTTATGCAACTAAGTGGCTCGCGCGCAACCGGTGTATTAGGCGCATTGTTATTCACAGTGCATCCAATCCATTCCGAGGTGGTGTCATGGGTCAACTGTCTGGTTGAGACGTTACATGCCTTCTTCTTCTTGGCAGCATTCGCACTCTACTTGGCAACACAGCAGCACTATAATCGAGTCTACTACCTGGGTGCGTTGGTACTTGCCGGAGGGGCATTGCTAAGTAAAGAGACGGCGCTCTGTTTTCCCATTATAATTGGCGCTTACCAGTTCTGTCATACTCCTAAAGGGGTCTTTCCTAGAGTCTGGGCAGGTGTGCGCGCCGCCATACCATTTCTGCTACTAGTAACTGCTTATCTGGCTCTGCGTTATTTTGCCTATGGTGGCTCATTACGTGTGTCTAGCCGACTACAACTCGGTTATATGTTACTTACCATTCCTAGAGTAATAATGGAATACTTTTATATGTTGGTATGGCCAACCAGATTGAGCATAGTACACAATGTACCAATAGTACTTAGCCCCACAGACATAGCGTTCTGGCTGCCGCTACTGCTTTTGCTCGCAGGTGGTATAGTAGTTTGGCTACGTGCGCCAGATCGTATCACTTTTGCCTTAGCCTGGTTGCTTATTACCATGCTGCCAGTCTTAAATATTGGCCGGTTTATTCCCGATCTAATGTTACAAGATCGTTATGCATTCTTGCCCTCATTAGGTTTCTCTGGCGCTGTTGCAATGGGACTAGCAATACTGTTTGAGCGCAAATGTAGAATTGCTTTTGTGCAGCCAGCAGTAGCAACACTTACAGTTGTTGCTATGATCGGCTTAAGTATACTTAGCATACGCCAGAACAGTTTTTGGCGTAGCGATCTCACTCTCTTTACACGTGCAATTGCCGTGAATACAAATTCTGAGTTTGCACAGTGTAACTATGCTAATGCACTCTATCGTATAGGCGACAGACAAGAGGCGGCGCGTTACTACACACGCGCTTTTTCACAACGGCAAGGCCGTTCCGCTTGTAGTTGTCTAGGTCTAGGAGACTTCTATAGCAATCAACAGTCCTACTTCCAGGCCATACAGTTCTACCAGCAGGCAATAGATCTAGGAGAAGGTCGTAAGAACCTTTCTGTCTTTACCAAACTCGCCTATGCCTATAGTGAAGGTGGTAATATTAATCAAGCGATCCGTGTGCTTACTGAGACACTTGATACCAATAGGAACTTTCAGGAAGGCTATCAACTGCTTGGCAGTATTCTTATTAATACTGGACAAATTAATAGCAGTGTGCGTAGACATATCAAGACCCTCACAGAAAACAACAACAACCTTTATCCAATTCTAGATCCGATCAACAATCAGCAATTAAAACTAGCATTTGTTAGGTTAGATGATGAGAAGCTAAGTATGAGTAGAGATGAGAATCAAGAGCTGAACTATTCCGTTTGTAGTGAATTCAAGGAGCCCACTATTGGCACCATCTATGATCTAGATTTCACTATGAAGCTCGTCAATGGCCAATTACAGGTAGTTAGTAGCCATATACATAAAGTTAATGGTGAGACTTATCGGTAATTATCACTATCTTACCAACTATTCATATCGCAATATTACCATTGGATCGAGTTTCATTGCCCGACGAGCGGGAATGTAACTAGCCAGTATTGCTACACACATAAGTAAGACCGAGATGCTTATAAAGGTAACTGGATCAGTAGAACTGACACTGTAGAGTGTGCTTGATAAAAACCAGGTTAACACCAGTGCACCCATTAGACCAATGCCTAGCCCAATCATAATTAGTAGTGCCGCTTCTCCAATTATCAGCTTAAAGATATCAACTGGGCGCGCACCCAATGCCATACGCAAACCTAGTTCACCTATACGCTGACTCACTGAATAGGCCATTACTCCATATAATCCTAGTGCTGCTAAGATTAGACTGATCACTGCCAAAGTTCCCATTAAGAGCGCACTAAAACGCTCTGTGATAAGCACGTCGGCAAGATGATCTTTCATTGTTATTAGACCTGAGATGGGCTGATCTGGATCAACAGAATAAATCGCATCACGGATTGCTGTAGTGAGAGTAGTGGGATCGCTACTTGTTTTTACCAACAGATTCAAAGAGAGATTCATAGATTGGTTATTCTCTTGCTGTGAGTAAGGCAGATACCAGACCGGTCGATCCATTCTAAAATTGAAGCGATCCTCTTTAATATCCTTAACTACACCAACGACGGTTAGCCAGGGGAAATCTGTTTGATGCAATCGACCACGTCTGATCCGCTTGCCAAGCGGCTCTTCACCAGGCCAAGCTTGTCGTGCTAACTCCTCGCTAACAATAACGACTGGCATACTGTTAGCACGATCCTGCTCATTGAACAATCGTCCTTTGATCAAAGTCACACCAAGAGTTTGCAGATAATCAGAGCTAACATAGCGATGAGCAGTAATTGGCACATCTGCGGGATTGGCAGGCGGACGGCCTTCAACGGTAAAGATAGAATCAGTTGTGAATATTTGTAGTGGAACATTTGTTGTTGTACCTGCAGAGATGACACCCGGCAAAGCCTTGATTCGCTGCAATACTTGCTCAGTAAAAGCGATACGTTGATAAGATTCCGGATACTTGTTAGGAGAGAGCGCTACCTGCATTAACAGCCGGTTTTCTGGTGAAAAGCCTAACTCGATCTTCTGTAGTCGCTGGAAGCTTTGTACCATTAGCGCTGCCCCCATAAGCAGGGTAACTGCCATTGCGATTTCAGCTACTACTAGCACCCTTAGCCAACGCCAGCCCGCCGCGGCACCACCTGAACGTTGCTCCGTCTGTTTAATAATTGTCACTAGATCTTTGTTGCCTACCATCTTTAACGCTGGTATCAGACCAAAGATTATTCCTGTTAGTAGCGATAGCAATAAAGAGAATTTTAGTACACTTGCATCGATCTGATAGTCTTTTAGAAAAGTTGCTAAAGAGAAGGCTTGTATTGGACTGAGTGTGCCTAATAATGGTGTGATCCAGTAAGCTAGTAGTAGTCCGACGATATTACCAATAAATGCCAATAATAGACTCTCAACGAGTAATTGACGCATAATACGTCCTCGTCCGGCTCCTAACGCCAGCCGAATTGCCATTTCACGCTCTCTTGCTACACCTTGCACCAATAGTAGATTGGCAATGTTGACACAACAGATCAATAGTAAGAATCCTACTGCTAAGATAAGTGTGTAGAGTGCTTTTTCTATTTGGCCTGTTATATCACCCATTAGTTGCTGGCGTAGTCCCACCAGTTTGTAACTCCAACCACGCCGTATCTGTGGGTATTCCTGTTCCAATTGCCTGGCAAGGGCTTTTACTTCAGTATCAGCTTGTAGCAGGCTTACTCCCGGTTTAAGACGTGCAATCATCGCATAGTTAGGGCGTGCTCTTTGCTCCAATGGTAGGGCATCAATGTTGATCTGTAGTGGTAGCCAAACTTCCGCAGCATAAGGAAAATCAAATCCTGGTGGCATAACACCAATAACTGTGTAGCTTTTACCTTCTAGATTGAGTGCTTGACCAATTAAGTTATCATCACCACCAAAGCGGCGTTGCCATAAATCATAACCGAGCAGCATAACGTCTGGTCCGCCCGGTCGATCCTCTCCAGCAACAAAACTACGACCCAAAACCGGTGGGATTCCCAGCGTACTCAAGAAATCGACCATTACCGCTGCGCCTTGTAAACGTTCTGGCTCGCCTTTTCCAACAAGATTGTAGAACTGCTGCTGACCAATCCCGCTGCTTGTGAAAGCCTGACACTGCCCTCGGTAGGCTGCATAATCTAGTAGCGATGTTTCAAAAGGATCAGAACCTTCGCGTAAGGCCAAGCCAAAGACAAGTTGGTCTACCTCTTTAATTGGCAATGGCCGTAATAGTAGTGTATTGACGGCACTGAAAATAGCGGTGCTGGCACCAATCCCTAATGCTAGTGTGAGCACGGCGATAGCGGTAAAGCCGGGTTTCTTGCCTAGTATACGTAAACCAAACCGTAGATCTCGCCATAGATCTGCTATCATCGTTCTCTTCTCCAACATTGCTAAAATAACAGACTCATTATTGATGGGCGGCTCAATTCGAGTTAATTCCTCTCTGAGCAGTTCGCTATTATTTAACTCTTGCAGTGTCGCATTATAGGCTTGGTCATCCGTCATACCATTGACAAGCAACTCTTGATAGTGTTCTTCAAGATGCTGTGCCAACTCTTCAAGGATCTCCGCCTCACGTTCCGGCTTAAGCCCCAAATTCGCCAATCGTTTGCTGATCTCTTGCTTCCACTCAGGCATTTTCTAATCCTGTAATACGATTAATAGCAGCAACAAAGGATTGCCAACTGCTCTGTTGTGCAGTTAATACTTTTTTGCCCTGTGTAGTTAATCGATAATAGCGCCGGCGCCGCTGGCCAGCCTTTTCTACCCAACGACCTTGAATCCAACCACGCTTCTCTAGTCGGTACAACAATGGATAGAGCGAGGCAACATTGAATTTCAGTACACCATCTGAGCGTGCCTCGATCAATTTGCTAATCTCGTAACCATGCCGTGGTTGAGCCTCAACTAGTGAGAGAATTAATAGCTCGGCACTACCTTTCTTCAATTCGCGATCGAGCATTTGAGAATGTATATGTTGCATAGCTATATATATCACTAAAACATATTGCTATGTCAAGCAGTATTTGATTTGGTAAAGTAGGTTATAGAGGGTTAATCTAACGATTGGTAAGTGTCCAGGATTCGATCATCTCTCCCCTTGAGATCTCCCAGCAAGCAATTACTCCACGTGTATCTGCACTGTAGAGTAGTCCTTCAGGAGTGTAAGTAAGACCAACGATCTCATTCTTATGGCCAGTCAATATCACTGGCTTGGCAGTGTTTTCCCAAAGATAGATGTTCTTGTCATAACCGGCTGAGATAAGTGTGCCATTGTGTGTAAAAGCGACTGCATTGATCCAATGGGTATGACCTAATAGCCGTTGACGCTCAATCGTGCCAATACCACGTGTAGTAGAGATACAAAGCTGTGCTAGCTCACCCCGTTCACCACCGATCGCGAGTACCAGTCGGTTAGTAGATCTGATCTGGAAAGCCATTACACGTACAGCGCCAAATTCTGAGGGTATACTGCGCAGTGGGGTAAGTTTTTCGCTATCATAAATCTGAATTATTCCCTGTTGGCCTGCACAAGCGATCAATTTCATTTCTCTACAACGCACAATGGTAGTGATAATTCCTTCCTGATCTGTTTGTGCGATAATATGCCCTGATTGTAGATTGACAAGATATACTCCACCTTTAGCATTTCCTAAACATAACTCATCATTATCAATGACTGGGCAGAGTGCAGTGTAAGGCGCTGTCGGTTCACGCAACTCCAATAGCAGATCACCTTGCCCTGACCAGACGGTAACTACACCATCAGGAGCAAGCATTGCCAGTCGTGAACCATCTGTATTGGTAGCAACAGAGACAGCAGCATACTTATATGGTCCGATTAATGTTACGATAAAACGTTGATATTGTGGGCTAGTAATACCTGTAGGAGGAGTAAGCCGTTCTAGACAACCATCGCTACGTGCAATTATAAGTGTATTGTGTGCTGTACAGACCAGTGCGCTTGCTGAGACAGGGCCAGCGCGTGGTAGCACAGATGTAGTAGGTTCGCGCTCTGTTATAGTTACGGGTGGATTGAGTCTTAGTTGTGTAGCTACACGTTCAATATCCGCGATTAGCAGTATATCATTACGCTTATCAGCAAACTGTTGTAGCACTGTGAGCGCACGCTGAGCCTGAGTGGGTAGTCCAGTGCGTACAAAGCCGGCGGCAGCTTCTGCGCCGGCTCGCCAGGCTTCACGTACACTATCGAGTGGTGTTAATCCTGCCGCACGCATTTCATTATCCAACCGTAGCAATCCTTGGCCATAATCGAGCAATGTTGCACAGGCAGAACCACTGCCTGGTGTACCGATCAATTCTTTATTGCGTAGATCGCAGCGCATTTGTCCAATTAGTTCTACAACCGCGGCGCGTGCACCTGCCCGTGTCAGACAACTAGTTGCTTGAAAGCCTGCAGCAATACGAGCTTGTCCTGTCTTTGACTGATAGATTGTAACAAGTAGCTCGGCAGCACGTTGCCATTGACCCAGTTCCTGCTCAAGTATTCGTGCAGCCTGTTCCAGGTTACTTGTTCTGATAAGTTCATCTACCCACAACTCAAAACATTCACACGCACCGGCTTCATCACCATTGGCACGGCGGTACTCGGCGGCAATCTCAAAATATCCTCCTGCTAATGCAATCTCAGCGGCTCGTTCAAAGTCACCAGCAGCAGCCAACTCTTGTGCAGCAGCACGGCGATCTTTCAACTTCTCTAGATAAATTACTGCTGCCTCGCGATGATAACCGCCGCTCGCCAATACCTGTGCAGCACGTAGATAGTCACGCAATAATTGCGCATAGACATAGGCAGCGGCACGATAGTTCTTCTGTGCCAACAATAGTTCTACACCTTGCTCATATTGTCTTTTGAGCAAGGTATAGGTATCTTCGCCGACTGGCATAGCGCTCACTCCGCGACTACGCGAAAAGAGTTCAAAGAGACGAAAATTTAGATCACGACGAGGCTTTGGTACGCCTAGACTAATACGTGTAGATGAGGTTTTCTCTGATTCCGCTTCATCTCCTAATGGTATCGCCTGACGAAAAGCCTCTTCCCATTTGCCCTGGCTCATCAATTCCATCAGTTTTAGTAAATACTCAGATTGGCGTCCGAATATTGTGCGTGCTAGCCCAGGTACTCTCAACAATGCATTCATAGTGAGCTTTGCTAGCAACCGATCAAAAAAGCCTTGCCAGGGCGGAGTTCGATGATTATCTGTGGGTCTGCGTAGATCGTGGGAGAATGCCGATTGATCTGTGGCTTGCTGACGTTGTGCTAATCCTTTCAGCCATTGTTTTAATTGTCTCCACCAGCTTCTGCTTGGTGTTGTCGTAGCAGCCACAGGGATCTTATGCTGCTCCTGCGATTGTGTGATCAATGAATGGTCAGACTTGGCGTATAATCGTTTTAAGAAACTCTTTATTCTCTGCCAGAGTGAAACTGTGGGCAAGCTACCTACTGTTACACTATTTCCCTGCTCGATCTGTTCTACACTGAGTATATTGCCAATCTTAGGTAAGGGTGGTTGTTGTAGTGTTTTCATTCTGGCGCCATAGAATGGTGTTGTCATAGTCGGCATTGGTGTCTGATCTGCAACAGCAAAGGGTGCAGAGATAATACCAACTGCCGATAATAACTCTTCTTCCTTGATCTTCCATAACAAGAATTCTCCCCATTGGTAACGCAACAGCGCAATTGCACAGTCCTGCAGCGGTAATATAGCAGCAAGCTCTCGGTCAGTTAGTGTAGGTGAGAAAGTAAGATCACTAGGTAATAATAGCAAGCAACGCTCTGTCAGGACTGCTCGTAATGCAATTGTACCATTCACAGGCGGCAAGTTTCCTATCGGTAGATAGGCTAACAGCCATTCTTGTGAGCAAGCCAATCGTAAGGATGTGCATTCGGCATCGCTTAGTGATGTAAGCAGTCGTTCAAGCATTAATGTGCGACCGATGGGCAGTAGTAATGCTTGTGAATAACTGGTAGTAGCAATCCCTGAGCAGGCCTCTACAGTATAGTAGATCGGCTGTGATAGATTTCCTGGACTAACCTGACGACAACGCCGATATATCTGCTGTGCTTGAGCAGTACGCAATTTCTCAGCCAGCAAGGTTGTACGCTTTGTCTGTGTTGATGATTCTACTAGCTTGTCTGTCATGATTTTAATTGATAGTTCGCTACTCTTTTTAATAACTCGCCCTCATTGCGTAGTGCTACACGATTGTGTGTTTCAACAGGTGTGTTAGTTTTGCCATCAACAATGGAGAGCAGGTTTTCCACACTAGTATCGCTGTAATAATAGCCATCTGGAGTGAAAGCAACCCATAGATCTCGATTGGCAATATAGAGTGTGAGGAGCAACTGTCCATTGTTTTTGCTGAAGAGACGAACAAGTCCACAGCGATCTGCAGTAACAATAAATTCACCCGCAAGGGTATAGTCTGCCAGGCCGCCTAGATGATCGTTAATGACAAACTGGCTTGCGGTTATACGATTAAATATAACCAACTCTGGCAAACCACCATGCAGGGCAATATGGCTTGCATCTAGGATTTTAGCGCGTATATGACCTTGTAAATCGATCAATTGACTGAAGACGCGATCACCACCAACATGCCAGCTCTCAAAGTGGCCAAAGTTGTTAATGACTTGCAGACGTTCGCCATCAGGTGAAAGTGCTAATGCAAGTGGTTTTCTAACCTTTAGTCGGTAACATATTTCCCTTGTAGCAATATCCAGTACTGCTACGGTAGCAGGATCTTCTAAAAATGCTAGCCGGTTTGTGGAAATGCTGAGCAGATACTTGTTTGGAATTGCGTTACACCAATAGAAACACTGACCAGAAACACTATGATAGAGTTCTAGTTTATGGTTTGCAGAAAGTCGCACAAAATAGCGACTATTGGGCGCAAACAGTCCTGTTATCTCATCACGTTGTGAGCTTGGCAGTATCCATTGCTGGTAATCCTCTGTCGTTAAATCAACAATCATAGCAGGGCCATGCACTGCCGATAGCCATAGATAATGCATATCTGGTGAGACTATTGCTTGACGAAACTTTTGCAAAGCAGGAGCAAATCCATAATCGAGTCTGATACGGTCAGACAGTCGCCATAGATAGACACCTGTGTGGCTATCTGCAATACAGATAGCTGTTCCTGATAAACTAGCGCTCAGTTTGATAGTATGTCGCGATAGACCAGCGATGCGCCAGAGAGATTCACCATTAATCCATCGACGTGCTTCTAGACTGCCATCCGAGATCGCAACTATAGCAGTACGACTAGCTGCACTCGCTGTCACTATTTTAATGATATTATCTGGTTTACCGACATTGAATGGTATTATACGCTCTTGTTTACGCTCTCTCAGATTGAGCCAGGTGATGCTATTACTATTCTGCATACTAAGCAGGTGATCACCTGTGGGCGAGATCCAAGTATTGTTTCTATAAGATACTAACCCCGATTCTACCTTATATTTCTCTGTCAACAGCCATTTTCCACCCTGTGTATGCTCATAATAATTTATTACCTGAGGCTCAAAATGAGAGGAGTAGATAATCAACCGATCAGCATTGATAGCAGCGACCTCAGCTTCAAAATATCTTTCATTAAGAGTTATATCTGGTATAGAGAATATCCTTAGTAGGTAACTATTCTGCAGATATAGAGCTAGTAGCCAGCGACCATCAGGAGAGAAAGAGATTTGCCAAACTCCTCTAAGATTTATTGTATGGAGCGGTTGTGCGGGGTTGCGCAGTTCCCAAATCTTAAGGTTCTCTCCACAGCTACTAACCAGCAGTCGCTCATCTGGTGAGAAAGCAAGCGAAAGTATTCTATTGCTATCTTTAATTGTCCACATTAAAGCACCCGTGGGCACTTCTTGCACCAATATCGTACCATCTTCATAACCAACCGCGAGCCAGTTACTCTTCTCTGAAAAAGTAAGCTCAACAGGTAATGGTTTGTTATGTGCTTCACACCAGATAGGAATACCATTGTGAGCAGTCCATAACCGTAGAGTCTCGTCTTCACCCACACTAACCAGATAGCTGCCATCTGGACTAAGTACCAGTTGCTTGACTTTGCCAAAATGGCCTATACGTAGGATGGCTTTATATTTTCCCTTAGACACTGGCGTAGCCGTAGTTATCTCAGTACTAGTTGGCAAGCTTTGATCGGCAATAACTCGTCTGATCAACTCTGGCGAGATCGATACACTACGTAAGATAAAAAACCGTCGTGCTGTTGCATTCCAGCGTAGCAGCGAGACCTGTCCAGTTTCACCACACTGTAACTGCCAGATGTTTCCTAATGCTGCTAGTTCTGATAATGCAGCTACTTCCTCCTCTTCCTCACCAAACTCGTTAGGCGCAGCAATAACAATTTCACGCACTCGTTCATTACTATTCTTCGATGATGTAAATAGTGCCGGTATCTCTAGCAATGAAGCGGCACTAGAAAGCTCCCAGCTACGGTAATCGATCAGTTGTCGTAACTCGTTTTTATCCAGCAACTGTCGTAGTTGTAGTACAAGTTCACCGAGTAGCAATAGATAGAACTCTTCATGGCGTCGTTCTGCTTGCAGCGCCATTGCAATTGCTGCCGCCACTGCTAATATCCGCGCCGTACCCCACATCATTGGACCGGCATCAAGCAGGTAGATTATCGTACGCGGTTTTGGTTGTGGTGGCGCCTCACGCTTGTAGTAGAGTAGTTCATTCTCTACAAAACGGCGTAGAAACTCTTCGGTAGGATAGGCTAGTTCACTAATTAACAGACTATCTAGATCACCATGACGACTAATATCATTATAGCCACCTAGTGAGAATGGCTGCGAGCCAGCACCAATCGCCTCCAAATGTAGTAGTGGCATTAGGCGCATTACCAATGAGAGTATAGTGGGGCCTTCAGGCAGTTGTACTAGCTCTGTCATTAGACGAGCCAGCTTGTGAGGTTCTACTGCAGTACCTATGCCGAGCGCTGAAGCATTCAATAATGCATCAATATCAAAGCCATTTAGACGTTGTGCAATCAGATCTAGATCACTCTTGTCAGGATAGAGTGCCGCCTCGTCCCAGCGTGCGATGGCAAGTGTTGGACCAGGCCCATCTCGATAGAGTTCTATTAAGTAATTCTCTAACACTTCTAGTGGTGGTAGGCTACCGGAGAGTGTGAAAGGGATCCCTGTAAATAGACGTACCATAATTTGCCCAACAACACGAGGAGAGAGTAGTTGAGTAGCCAATTTACGTACGTGTTGAGAGCGCGAGAAGGCGAGGATCATCTCATTGTAGTCATTTCTAGCCTGACCATCTGAGGTATGGCGCACCATTGTGCATGATCCATAACAGGTAAGCACTGCGCCAATATCGTGAATTAGATAGAAGGGTACTGGTACGCCCATTTCGACCAATACTGCTAGCCATCCAGCTACATTGGCAGCATCTAGCTTTGCATCCATACAGCGGTAATCGATCGTCGAGATGTAAAGCGCTGCTGATTGTGTGTTAGTATTCATCTTACAAATATTATTTGCATATTTGTATCCTATCAATAGTTTATTTCTTATTGAGGTTTATGCAGTGGGAAAAAACAGCAGGGCAGAATTGCCCTGCTGTAAGGGAGTGTTACAGTGCACGCAGGAAAGCCACTAGATCCGCTTTTTCTTGTTTGGTAAGTTTTAGCTCTTGTATAAGGTTGAAAAACTCGACAACATCTTCTAACGTTAACAGCCGCCCATCATGCAAATATGGTGGTGACTCTTTAATTCCTCGTAAAGGAAATGTTTTGATCGGTCCTTGTGCTGTCATCATCATTCCTGCTTCTTTACGAGGTTTGAAGAAACGTTCAACTTTCAGATCGTGCATTAGCCCATCGGTATAATATGGTGGTGTGTGGCAGACAAAACATTGGGCTTTATTGAAGAATAGCGCCTCACCACGCAGTTCTGCTTGGCTGGCTTTTTTGGGATCGAGTCGTCCATAGATGTTCAATTTTGGCGCCGGTGGAAAATCAAATAACTCCTGTACCTCAGCCATTAGGTGGACCTGATGACCACGATCAAGAAAGTTTACGCCTTTCTTAGTAGCAGTCACAGGATCACCATCAAAGTAAGCTGCACGCTGCTCAAATTCAGTAAAATCTTCGATCGAGCGTAAGGCACGCTGTGAACCGAACAGCCGTTGAATATTGACACCTCGTAGTGATGGTGTATCGATACGACGTCTATGCTCTTGAGGGCGAATATCTCCAACTAGGTGTGTAGCTGCTGAGGTATGACCATTAACATGGCAATCTAAACAGGCTACCCCTAACATTCCAGATGGTTTTTCTGTTTTACGATCGGCGGTAGCATTGAATTGTTGTTGGGGAAACTGTGTCACCAACAGTCTTAGTCCATCTAGTTGTTTGGGATTAAGAATTCCATTAAAGAGTTCATAGAAATTGTCTACGGTTACCAACTGTCCTTTAGAAACGTCTCCTAGATCAGGCCGTGTAGTAAGAAAGATAGCGGGGGGAAACTCTGGTAGGAAGTGTTCTGGTAGATCAAAGTCCATATCAAAGCGTTCCAACCTCGCTAACTGCTTTATCTCTTGCTGAGGAAAGACCATCCCTCCAACAGGATGACTAATATGTGGTAATGGCAAGAATCCTTTGGGCCATAATCCCTTTTCTCGTATCTGTTCAGGAGACATTTCTGCTAATGTTTCCCAAGTTACTCCTGCGGCAAGTTTGGCGACTGGTCCTATAGGGATCGGTTTACCCCGTGTCATAGTAACACCTTGATCAACACGCCGGGATAAGTCATAACGTTCTTCGAGGAGTTTTTGGTGTTCGGCCATGACTTTAGACTTATTAGCCTTGTCACGAGCCAGTACAACCTCAAAAGGCTCTTCCACCACTGGTGTAAAACTCGATTCTCGTTTTCCATCTTGTGCATAAACTGTGAGCAGAAAGCTTGTCGTCAATATTGCGACAAGAATTAATTTTATTCTTTTCTGCATAATGACTCCTCCTTTAATGAGCACACTTCACGCAACTCCCCGTGAATGATCTTTGGTCACGGAAAGTGGCGATAGTAGCAGCTTTTATTGCTTTCAATAAGAATAACAATTCTCCTAGATAATTTATTCCCTATCACATTAGTGAACTTCCGGGAAAAAGTTAGGAATATTTTTTCATCTGAATTGTTGTATTATCTAAGAGAGGATGGAATCTCCTGTGCTTGGTAAGGACTTATATACACGATCGACTTTCGCAGAGGCGACCCTACAACACCTAGATGCTCTCTATGGGTTTGCTATGACACTCTCTCGTAATGAAGGAGTGGCCGCCGATTTAGTACAAGAGACCTATGTTCATACACTACGATCTTGGGAGCAGTTTACTCCTGGTACACACCTAAAATCGTGGATGTTTATAATACTGCGTAATATCTGGTTAAACCAATATCGTCGTGAGAAGTCTGGGCCACAATTTGTCCGTATTGAATCTGAAAATGATGAAGCTCAGTTATCAGACGGACTAGTAGCACAAGGCGATACACCTGAGCTTTCGCTACTACGAACTATCAAGATTAAGCAAGTACGTATGGCAATTGAGAGCCTTCCTGATGTATATCGCGAGGTGATTCTGTTGCGAGAGATGGAGGGCTTTAGCTATCGTGAGATAGCTAAAATCATGCAGTGTGCCGAAGGCACAATTATGTCGCGATTGAATCGAGCCCGATTAATGTTGCGAAACATTTTAGCGGGAGTAATTAAATAAGTTTTAGGATCGTTGTTTATGATTTACTGCGAAGAAGCCCGCCGAATTATTCATTTATATATTGATAATGAGTTACAGGGTATTGAACTGGCTCAGTTTAAAACTCATATAAATAGCTGTAATAATTGCCGAATAGTATTAGAGAAAGAACAAGATTGGCTGCTGACCTTGCGTGCACAGGCGCCTCTTTATCATGCTCCCACACCGTTACGTGACTCTATTGAACAACTAGTACAGGCTAACGTTGATGTCGAATATTCCCAGCCCGCGCCGGCAGAATTACGCCAACAGATAACTAAGCTGGTACGCCGACATATCTGGGCT
Source organism: Acidobacteriota bacterium (assembly GCA_040758525.1). Taxonomy (GTDB): domain Bacteria; phylum Acidobacteriota; class Blastocatellia; order Chloracidobacteriales; family JADJPF01; genus JBFLVQ01. Next base: position 3,148 of record JBFLVQ010000065.1, on the reverse strand, counting down.
ACCAATTTAAGCTCGCCCTGGTTGAAGATAGCTGCTGCTATAATACTTCTGATCGCAATAGCAGGTTTATGGATAAACATTCCTTCCAAACTCGATCGCTCATCCGCTTTTGTATTGATGGCAGTCAATAATCATTTGCGACGTCAAAAAGGGAGTCTACCTTTAGAGATCACCACCGATTCAGCTAACGCGGTTACCGATTGGTTTAATGGCAAATTGGTGTTTAATTTGAAATTACCTAATTACGAGGCTCCTCCTGATCACCCTAAGCCCTATATTTTAGAAGGTGCGCGACTGGTTGGATTTGAAAATGATTATGCTGCCTATATTGCTTATCGTATGGAAGGCCGGTTAATCTCTCTAGTGGTTACCTCGGCAAATACGGTACAGCCTGCCGGAGGAGAGAGAATTGTTTCGCAAAATATCTCTTTCCACTTTCAAACTATCGATGGCTTAAAAGTTATTACCTGGACCGACAATGGGCTAACCTATACATTAGTCTCTGATCTGGCTGAGCGTGGCCAAGCCTCTTGTATTGTCTGCCATCAAGACAAGCAGCAAGAGATTATCCAACCCTTCCAATCAACATTGCCCAGCGAATAAGAGAAGTTCTGCAATTTTTGCTAGCAATGATTGACAATGAGAATTAATACTATTAATCTCTCGGTTATGTTTATAACAAACCCACAACAAAAATCTACCCATCATTGTTGTTGTTGCCGCTGTTGTTGCTAATACCTTCGTCTCTATCCCTATTCCTTAAGCAACTTAATTAATCAGAGAAAAGAGAATATAAAATGATCACTAATCTATCTCAGCTAATTACGGCAATACGTACAGAGATAAATAGTGTTGATCTACCACCTGCATTGATATTCAACTGCCATATTACTGGTCTGGCAGTAGCTCGTTCATTAGGCAAGTATGGTGTGCCAATCATAGCACTTGATAGCGACGATCAGGGGTTAGGAGGATATTCACGCTTTACCAAGGTTGCTGGACAATGTCCATATCCACTTGATGATGTAGATGGTTTTATCAACTTGTTACTAGAGATTGGCACAGTTTTGAAACAGAAGGCAGTACTGTTTCCATGTTTAGATGAATGGGTATTTGCTGTCGCGCGTAATCGTGTACAACTGGAAAAGTATTTTATCCTACCATTTTCTCAGATCGAAACAATAGAACGTATACTTGATAAACAACTTCTCTACAAGAAATGTACAGAACAGGCCATTCCAATCCCACGAACCTACTATATAGGTGAACAATCTCCTCAAGAGATTGCTAGAGAAATAGCATTCCCCTGTATTGTGAAACCTGCTCTGCAGCGTGAATTTACCAATGAATTTGGAGAAAAGGTATTTCGAGTAGAAAATAAGGATGATTTTCTGCAGTTCTGCCAGCGCGCTTCTCACCATTCCTTATTAGCACAAGAGATTGTTAATGCCGGTGTGGATAGCTTCTACTCTCTGTGTAGCTATATTAGCCCAACTGGTAAAGTCAAAGGTCTTTTTGTAGGCCGTAAGCTTGCCCAATACCCACCAGATTTTGGTACTGCCTGTTTAGTAGACTCTCATTATATTGAGTCAATTACCCGACGTGGCCTAGAGATACTTCATCAATTTAATTATCACGGCATCAGCGAAGTAGAATTTATCTACGATGAGCGCGATCACGACTATAAGCTACTAGATATTAATACACGTGTATGGAAATGGATTGGCCTGCCAATCGCAGCAGGTATAGATCTACCTTGGTTATCGTATGCAGAAGCAATTAATCGCAAAGTTGAGCCCGCAAGCAGACAAATAGAGAATCTGCGCTGGGTATTCTTAAGAGACTATTTTGCTTTACGGCGTGAGCGACCTGATATTACCGATTTAGATCTAACTAATCAGGATTGGCTGGCGCTAATAAATGGACAAACAACAGCGAATCCCACAATTATTGAGGCGGTGTTATCACACGATGATCCGCAACCATTCATTAAACTGATAGAGAGTCTATTTGCTACGCGCAAGTACTATTGTGCTTGCTAACAGTAATTGACCATTGTGAGTTTGTAATATGAAGAAGATCCGATTTGGTTTCTGGATGCCTATATTTGGTGGTTGGCTACGCAATGTCGATGATGAGCAGATGGAAGCAACCTTCGAATATAACAAACGCATTGCGCAAAGAGCAGAAAAGATCGGCTATGACATTGCGTTATTAGCAGAACTAAACTTGAATGATATTAAGGGTGCAAATGCGCCTGTGTTGGAATGTTGGACAACTTCCGCAGCACTTGCTTCTGTAACAGAAAAACTGGAATTGATGAATGCGATCCGACCAGGCTTTAGGTTACCAGCAATAACTGCTAAGATGGCTGCCAATATCGACAATATCTCAGGCGGACGTTTTAGCTTAAATGTTGTTTCTGCCTGGTGGGAACAGGAGATGCGCGAGTATGGTGGTGAATGGATATCTCATGATAAACGTTATGAACGCACTCGTGAATTTTTAGAAATTATCGCAGGTATGTGGAGTGAAGAAGAGTTCAGTTATCTCGGTAATTATTATCAGGTCGAAAAAGCCCATCTTGCCCCTAAACCTATTCGTAAACCTCGGCCAACAATATATGCAGGTGGTGAATCAGCAGAAGCAAAACAGATGATCTCTAGATACTGTGATGGCTATCTTATGCATGGCGATCCACCGGAAAATATACGACCGAAAATTGCAGAGATGGAGCGTAATAGACAAGCGCTCAACCTTGCCCCTATGACCTATGGTATTGCCGCATACGTTATTTGTCGTAAGAATGAAGCTCAAGTGCAGCAAGAGCTTGACCGTATTACTAATGTAAAAGTTGCTGCTGGATATTTTGGATTTAAAGATTTCACCACACAAAGTAGACTTGAATATGAACTCACGCTACGTGATTATAGCGTCTCTAACCGTGGTTTACGCACTGGACTTATCGGCACCCCTGAACAGATTGCTGAGCGTATACACGAGCTTCAAAACGCTGGAGTGGAAATATTCCTTATGCAAATGAGCCCTATGCTGGAAGAGATGGAACGTTTTGCTAATGAAGTAATGCCATTGCTAGCTTAGCAGCCAATCCACTATTACTTTAACTCGTAAATGAGGGATAACAGAA
>JBFLVQ010000064.1:0-23991 GCA_040758525.1 Acidobacteriota bacterium | reverse complement strand
GGCCTGCTTATATATAGAAGAGGAAATCGCCGACCCAAAAGCGGATGTGTTGGGTCTGTAATCTCTATTTCCCCGCTTTGCTTTTTGGATGGCTTGTTGAAAGGGGTATTAAGTTGGGGGATCGTTAGACACACTCATCCACACCTGCTTTGGTATGCTCATTGCTTGAAAAATAGATACCATTATTTAAACTAGGTGTGGAGAGCAATGTACAAAAAATCTATTATCGCAACGATACTCTTCCTTTTAGTTAACTCAACTATTTCTACTGCTGTGGCAGGAATTACTGATGAAGATGGAGAATATCTACTACATAGTGTCAGTTCGCCTGTTACAATTACGCTGATACAAAAGAGATTAAAAGCGTATGGATATTACCAGGGACCAGTGAACGGCACTTTTTCTATGGCCGTGGTGAAAGCATTGAAAGACTTTCAGGATGATCAAGATCTTGAAGAGACCGGCAGTATCGACCTGGCAACTACTGAAGCATTGGGGTTGAACTTCTATACCGTCTCTCACGATGGTCTGAGAGTAATAACCTATGCGCTCGATTCGCCTGAAATGGTCGAGTTTTCACAGATGGAATTGAGCAAACAGGGATTATATGCTGGTCCATTCAATGGCGAGATGAATTCTCAGACAGCAGAAGCATTAAAGCAATATCAGCTTAAGAACAACCTTAACCCTACTGGTCAACTGGATCATAGAACGGCGGGGAGTCTGGGCTTAATACCGGTAGAGATCCCTTTAAATAATGAGTGAAAGCAGACCAGTTTTATTCTGTCGCATCGCGGGCTTTAGTTTGCTAGACTCTTAAGAGATCTATTATCTCTTCTCTTAAATAATCATTAACATGAGCAATAAACAATCTCGCTCAAACAGATTAGATTTGCAGCTTAATCTTAACGAGAGTACGGCAATAAAATCACATCGTAAGATGGAATTATTATCGAGCGGCACTTTTCTTATAGAAGATATTGTGGAGATTAACGGTTCTGGTAGCAGGATATTTGTTATGTGTAATACCTGGCTAATAGAACTCTTTGAATTAGAAGCCGGTGAATTCTCTTTTATAAAAGGTAAAGAATATATTCGTCCGAGTATAAAACGTTTTGGAATATTCTATCCGCCTTTCGCTATCATGCAGATTTATGTTAAGGATGTGAAAGGTCATTGGACAGGAATGGCGGCAACAGAACCCCTGCCAGAAAAGTTTATGACCATTCCTATGATATTTGAAACAGATTTTAAGGGAACTCCTAAAAGTGTAGAGCAAGTAAAAGAGATTCTCGATTCAAGTTATAACCGACAATCAATTGAAATAAATCCAACACCGTCTCTGCTTTCACTTAAAGCCAAAAGGCTTATTGATGAAAACTATTTAATTCAACCTTCCATTGCCCGTATTGCAGCACGGCTTGACGTCACTCACGCCCATCTTACACGACAGTTTACTCGTGATTTTGGTTTAAATCCGAGTGCCTACTGCCATCAATTGCGTATTGCAGACGCAACATTTAGATTAGCTAGTGGCGAAGAGATAATCGACGTTTCACAAGAGGTTGGTTATAACGATTTGAGCCGTTTCTACAAACAGTTTAGCAAAGCTACCAGGAAACCTCCAGGTTACTGTCAAGCCTCGAAGAAGCGTCATCTGTAACTAATATCAAAAAACACCAAGACACGAGAAGATGGTTTTACCTAAACTCCTATTATCAGGTTAAATCAAGTGTAGGAGAAGAATGAAAATGCGCAGAGTAAAATACTTTATTGCTAACAGTCTTGACAATTTTATTGCTCGCTCGAATGGTGCCGTTGATTGGCTATTTATGGATGGCGATTACGGTATGGCGACATTTTTTAAATCGATCGATACGGTCTTAATTGGCCGTAAGACTTACGAATTTATTCTTAGCCAAAATAAGAGAGATAAGAAAAGTAGCAGTAAAAAGGTAAAAAACAAAACCACTTCCAATTCTATGAAAAGCTACGTTTTCTCGCGTACGATAAAAAAACCGCTCGATGAAGATGTCAAAATTATCTCGGAAAATGCTGGAGAGTTTATTCGAAATCTGAAAAAGCAACCAGGCAAAGATATTTGGCTGATGGGTGGTGGCGGGTTAGCAAGAAGCCTGTTTGCTGAAGGAGTAGTTGATGAGATCAGTTTAGGTGTACATCCAGTTTTGCTTGGCTCAGGTATTCCACTCTTTTGCGAAATTGGCAAGCAAATTAATTTAGAGTTGACTGAATGCAAACCTCATCCTAATGGCGTCGTGCAGCTTCTATATAGAGTAAAAAATTAACGAACTGCAAAACTTAACCAATGTGTAATTAGTATCGTTAGGTAAGGTTATTTTGGTTAGCAAGCAGTTCTTTGATCTCAGCAATGTCTTGATCTTGATCTAGTTCAGATAAGGGTAAAGGCATATAGGTTAGTTGTAGTTGTTCTGCCAAGCGCAAATAGTTTGGTAGGTTGATAGACAAGTCGGTATCATTCTGCTCTTGTATGTCAATTTCGATCATTGGGTATCTCCTTTACAAAGATAATAGACGCCAGAGCGGGATAAAAGTTTTCAGAATTTACAGGAGAATTTTTATAAGCTAGCAGGTGTTTATAAAGGCATAATATGCTTTGGTCTAACAGCTTATTAGGAGCAATGCTAATTTGTTGCCTAGATTAACTTATAAATAGATCGCTGTTAAGCTATATTAATTTACCACTGCTAACTATAAAACCTCTCTAAGAAGAGCAATCTCATTGATCTTAAAGCAGTTAAAATTATCAAAAGGATTAAGCCAGGTTTGGCACAGATACTGCCTTGGGAGCTGGTGTGAGAGTGATAAAAACTTCTCACAATAAGTTTTCATAAGCAGGTGTCGTCGGTGGGCCGGCAGGCGGTCTGTAAAACCGTTCCTCTTTGTGAGGAGAGAAGGTTCGATTCCTTCCACCTGCATCTTCTGGAGGCGTCGCCTAATGGTATGGCAGCGGTCTACTAAACCGTCGGGCTTAAGTGCTTGTGTAGGTTCAACTCCTACCGCCTCCGTGATAAGGAGAGTCCGCCTAATTGGTAGGGCAGCAGTTTGGAATACTGCCGCGCGCAAGCGCTTGAGAGTTCGATTCTCTCACTCTCCGTCAAGAATTTAATTTTAAGGTCTATCTCGGGGTGTAGCTCAGTTGGTCAAGAGCGTACGGCTGGGGGCCGTGAGGCCGGTGGTTCAAATCCACCCACCCCGATCTTAACTTATTAACTCTGCTAGGACAGGGCGGTAAGTCAGTCCCATTACTAATTCAGCAACCTATCTTGAACGCAACCCGATAATTAAACTAACCAATAATAAGTCAATGGGGTTTAAAGCTCTGCCAAGAATAGACCAATAGGAGTTAACAAGAAATTATGGTAGACCGCATCGATAATAATATAAGTGCTCAAGATCTTTCATTAACCTCTTTAGATAATTCGCCTAACCGATCAATTGAGACACCGGCTGATACCTTGAAAGTTTCTCCAGTTAGTGAGTTTGACGATACTAACAAATTGAGTAAAACTGAAGAATCGAGCATTAGCACTGGATTATTAGCGCAGCAGCTACAAGAGAATGCTTCATCATCTATTGATGTTGAAACAATGAAGCTGAAACGATTGATCGATAAACGAAGCCAGATGTTCGATATGTTGTAGAAACTAACCGCACTATTCAACCATAGTATCTTAACGTGACATCTTCTTTGTGTTGTAAGGGCGAAATTCTGGAAACACGACACCAACACGCTTTGAGGACTTCGTTACAGAGCTTACAGAAGCCTATTGGGCAATGTGATGGCACGTGTTAAATTAGCCAGCGATGGATTCGATTACTGGCACCACCTCTGCTGGGAGCACCAGACTTAGGCTGTCTAGGTCTTGCTTCATATGCTCCGGATCGGTGGTGCCGGTCAACGGCAATATTCCAATTGCACGCGCATAGGCAAACACCACCTGGGCTGGAGTAGCATGAAGCTGGGCTGCAACATTATTGATCAATGGGTGGCGTAATACTTCCACATTTGCTGTTAAAAGCGAAAACCCTTGATAAATTATTCCTCGCTCTCGGCAAAAGGATCTGACTTCACGGTCCCAACCGAAACGAGCAAAACAGCGATTTTGTACAAATGTCGGAATTTCATTATGAATGGCGACCATCTGCTCTAGGTGATTTATAGAAACATTGCTAACGCCAAGCAGATGTGTGCGACCTGCCTCGCGCTCTTTCCTCATCGCTTCCCAAACCTCGGCATCTGCATCGGTCCAGCCATAGCCTGAGGAAGGTCCATGTAATACATAACTGTCAACCTGGTCAGTTTCTAGATGTTCGAGTGAACTACTCAGCGACTGAGCTACTTGTAGAGAAAGGCTTGCTGTTGGATCATAAGGCAATCGATGATCTTGACCACGCTGATAAGTGAATTTCGTTTGTAGAAACAGATCTGTGCGCTTTACGATCCCAGCACGATAAGCGGCTGTTAACCCTTCACCAACTCCAGCTTCAAAGTAGTGTCGTCGCTGATTGGCCGTATCGATCCCACGAAAACCCATACGAAGCGCAAGTTCCGTCAGGGCTGTAGTGCGATCTTCCTTCCAGGCAGTACCGTAAAAGAAGTCAGGTATAGATAAGGTTTGTTTATCTGGCATTCAATCATCTTACCATCCTCAGATAAGAACAGTAAATATAAGTTACATGGTGAGTCAGCAGGACGAAGATCTATATTCAGTACATTTCGCAAATAAGTTGAGATGTAACCGTTCGGCTATTTGCAGTCTCACTTTCAATTCACATAGTTTGAGTTATATAATTCATTCCTATGCAAAGTCGCTTTGATAAACTTCACTCACGTCGTATAGGACTGGCGCTTAGTGGCGGTTCAGTACGTGGTCTGGCTCATATTGGTGTAATAAAGGCATTGACTGAAGTTGGTATAAAACCTTCGGTTGTGACTGGCACAAGCGTAGGTAGTATTATCGGCGCAGCGCTAGCTGCCGGCTTAGGATGGCGTGACCTGGCTGAGATGGCGCAATCGATCTTCTGGCCAAGTCTATTACATGGCGCTACACTGGAACGTTTCTGTCAGAAATATCTACCAGAAAGCTTTGCACAGCTAGAACTCCCTTTTGCCGCTATTGCTACAGTCTTACCATCCAAACAGGCCATCGCTATCAGCAGCGGAAAGCTGGCTTCAGCAATTAGTGCTAGCTGCTCAATACGCTTTCTGCGTCGGCCTGTTCTACGTGAGGGACAACTACTTAAAGATGGCGGAATGGCCTGTGTGCTGCCAGCAATAAACTGCCGTGAATTAGGCGCAGAGATCGTTATTTCCTCCGATGTTTGGGAACTCAGTTCTGTGCTACGTAGAATTGGATGTAAACCAGCCAGTCCGCGTACTAGTCGCTTCTATCCTCAGCATTACCGGCTTGCCATTGACAATACTCATATACTTATTCAACCCTACATACCAGCAATCGGTTATCTACCAGGAAACACTGCTATCAAACGTATGATCGCAATTGGAGAAGAAGCTACCTACCAGACCCTCTCGCGTCTATCTCAATTAGAGACAGCTTAACCTTTTCTTCATCACATTCAGGTACTCGCTTGAGCATAGGCCGTTTTTCTGGCTTAATCTCTTTTCTAAACTCTTTAAGCTGCTGCTTTGCTTGCTGAAATGTACTTGTATCAACTTTCAACTCTTCTTTCTTGGGTAGAAATTCGATCTCTGCAAATGTGCTTACGATGCGATCAAAGAATGGTGGATGAGTTCGAAAGAAGCTAGCCGATTTGATATAACCTTTCTCGCTTGCCATCTTATCGAAAAATGTAATAAAGCCTCTTGGATCATATCCAGCATGCCAAGCATACTGTACGCCAAGTTGATCTGCTTCGGTCTCATACTCTCTACTCACACCTAATAAGGAGAGTTCGAGCACCATACCTAATCCAAAGAAGCCATATTGCAATGCGTAGTATATACCGATCCCGGCAGTTCCGCCTGTGAGAATTAATGCAGCCATTTGCGCCGCTTGATAGAATATGCTAGCAATTGTAGCCCGTTTCATTAGCTTTGCACCGTGACGAGCTGATATATGGGCAATTTCATGTGCCATTACTCCTACCAACTCTGATTCAGTTTCTGCCTTTTCTATCAGCCCTCTATTAATAAATAGAAATCCTCCTGGTAATGCAAAAGCGTTGATCTCGTCACTATCCAATAGAGTAACTCGGATTGGAATTTTAAGATCTGAACTAGCTGCTATTGTTTCCGCCAATTGTTGTATGTAATCCTTTAGCTCTTTATTCTCAAGCTCAGGTGGCATCAATCCCTGAGCTTTTAGCTGTTGAATAGCCTCTTCTCCTAGCCTGATATCATTCTCTTGTCCTTTACCTATTTCGCGAATACCAATATCTTCAACATCACCATATCGGCGTTCACGTGCTAGTCCGGCAGCAAGAGTAGTTGCTATCCCTCTTCTTTTTGCTGGCCAATGTTGAATAAGATCCAATTTGGCCATCATATTGTCATAAACGACAGCTACACCATGAGTTCGCTCGGTCTGTTTTTGGGCTATCTCATGCTCGAGTTTGAGAATATGGCAATGTAGTGCTCGACGCTCTTTCTCTATCTCTACAGTATCATACGAGGTACGTTTATTAAGTTCGGCAAGCTGCTTACGCAACTGATCACGCTGCTTCTTAAGTTGCTTCTCATCCTGTTTCAAACTATTCTTCTCACGCTCTTTCTCCGCTTCAAGGTGTTGTTTGAAATCGTCTATCTCCTTTTTAGAAGGGGCGGTTATTAAATTTAATTCTAGTAATTCAAGATAAGGTTTTTTTACCAAATCATTAAGCGAGACTGAAGAAGAAGAATGAGCAATAATAGTAGGTTGATTTGATACAATAAGCGATAAGGAGAGACCAAATACTAGTATGAACTTCCACATATACTTTCTCCTTGTCATCTGTTTCAATATCAAAACTTCAACCATACGAGTGCAACATATATACCACTTGCTAGAATGTATAGATCCATCATTAAAATTGGGTGGATCAACTATTCGTTAAGTAATTTTCCTCAACTGATGGTGAAAATTTCCCATCAGCAACTTTATAAGTAGAGAAATTTACATTTAAAGGTAAGTTTATAGGGGGTACACTTGTTGCATTATCAATTAATAGAGGTAAAAATAGATCTATACATAACTCAATCATTAGAAAGCTCATGATAGATGCAGAATCAATTACAGGATTGTTTTGTTATTGCCAGTCAAGATATTGAGAAATTGTTGGCAGCTTTAATTAACAGCGGTTATAGAACTATTGGCCCAACCATTCGTGATGGCGCAATCATCTATGACGATATCTCTTCAATTTCAGATCTGCCGATTGGATGGATAGATGAGCAGAATGGTGGCACATATCGAATTAAGCAGACGGCTGAAAAAGCCTTCTTTGGTTATACGGTAGGCCCTTATTCCTGGAAAAGATTTCTACATCCTCCCAATGTTCGTCTATGGCAATTGCAGCGTAGAGGTAACAGCCTTCATTTTATTGAAGAGAAGCAGAAACCAGAAAAGTTTGCTTTTATTGGTGTGCGTGCATGTGAACTGCATGCCATACAGATCCAGGATCGTGTCTTGATCAACGACAAAAATATTGATCCGATCTATGCTACACGCCGTGAGAAGAATTTTATCTTAGCTATTAATTGTGCGAGAGCTGGCGGTACCTGCTTCTGTGCTTCTGTTAATACGGGGCCAAAAGTATCAAGCGGTTTTGATCTCGCTTTAACAGAGATTCTTACTGCTGATAACCACTACTTTGTTGTTGAAGTAGGTAGTGCAGCAGGAGCAGAAATATTAGCTGAAGCTCCGCATAGAAAGGCTAGTGTAGAAGATAACCAATTGGCCTTAGATATTATCGATAAAACTGCCAAGAGTATGGGTCGTACTATGAACACGGATAATATCAAGGAGCTACTCTATCGCAACCTTGAGCATAAGCGTTGGGATGAGGTGGCAACAAGATGTTTGACTTGTGCTAACTGTACAATGGTCTGTCCAACCTGTTTTTGTACCACTGTTGAAGATACTACCGATCTCACCGGGGAGCATGCTGAACGATGGCGAAAATGGGATTCTTGTTTTACGATGGATTTTTCTTATATTCATGGTGGTAGTATAAGATCATCAACAAAATCTCGTTATCGCCAATGGATGACACATAAACTTGCTACCTGGATCGATCAATTTGGCACAACCGGCTGTGTTGGTTGTGGTCGTTGTATAACCTGGTGTCCTGTGGCTATCGATATTACCGAAGAGGTAAGAGTAATTCGCGAAACTGAAGAACAGAAAGAGAAGGGTGGCTAATGAATACACTTGAGCCAATATTGGTAGAACATCCATTGCTGAAAGATCTAGACACCAGTTATCTACAATTTATTATTGGTTGCGCACGTAATGTGCGTTTCAAAGCTGGGGACTATCTTTTTCGCGAAGGTGAGCAGGCCGATAAGTTCTATCTTATTCGCGAAGGAAGAGTATCACTCGATATCTACTCTCCTAATGCTGGTCCAATTACGATCCAGACACTTGGAAATGGTGAAGTTCTGGGCTGGTCTTGGCTAGTTCCTCCCTATCGCTGGTATTTTGATGCTCAAGCCGTTGAAGCCACCAGAGCCTTTGAGCTTGATGGTAAATGCTTGAGAGAAAAATGCGAGGCCAATAGTAACCTTGGCTACGAACTGATGAAACGATTTGCTCAGATTATTGCGCAACGATTACAAGCTACACGAATGCAACTGCTCGATGTTTATGGAGTTCGTTACTGAAAGAGAATAACTATGATATCTAATGATCCAATGCTGCCGGAGAGTTTTCATATTCGGCAAAAGCGATCAGAAAATCACGATACTTTTACTCTTGAGCTTGAGCCAGTGAATGAGAATAGTAGATTCTCATTTGCTCCAGGCCAATTCAATATGCTTTACAGTTTTGGTATTGGTGAAGTGGCTATTTCAATTAGTGGTAATCCGGATAAACCTATGCCTGTTCTCCATACCATTCGTGCTGTTGGTACTGTCACTAAAGCTCTGCGACAATTAAAACCTGGTGATATGGTCGGATTGCGTGGTCCATTTGGCACCTCTTGGCCCGTTGATAAAGCAAAAGGTAGAGATCTGTTAATTATAACTGGTGGTATTGGGCTCGCTCCTTTGCGGCCAGTTCTTTATTATATCCTTGCACATCGCTCCGATTATGGCAAAGTAGCACTGCTCTATGGTGCAAGAACACCAAAGGATCAGATCTACCGGCGAGAGATTGAGAGATGGCGTGGTCGCTTTGATCTACAAATTGGTGTGACGGTCGATTATGCAACAAAAGATTGGCGTGGCGATGTGGGTGTGGTTACTACTTTAATTCCTAGAGCTCAATTTAATCCAGCAAATACGGTCGCTATGATCTGCGGACCAGAAGTAATGATGCGCTTTGCCATAATGGATCTAGAGAGACACGGTGTTGAGATGAATAATATTTTTATCTCTATGGAGCGAAATATGAAATGTGCTGTAGGTTTTTGTGGGCATTGCCAACTAGGCCCAGCATTTATTTGTAAAGATGGTCCAGTCTTTCGCTATCCTGAAATAGCACCTTTTTTTGGTAAACGTGAGATCTAAAAATGAGACGTAAACCTAAACTTGCTGTATGGAAATTTGCATCTTGTGATGGATGTCAATTGAGTCTGCTCGATTGTGAAGATGAGCTTTTGGCCGTTGCTGGCCAAGTTGAAATAGCAAACTTTCCTGAAGCATCACGCGCGATTGTAAAAGGCCCTTATGATCTCTCGTTGGTAGAAGGATCTATTACTACTGCCCACGATAGAGAACGCATTCATCAAGTCCGTAAGAACTCAAAATATTTGATAACTATTGGTGCTTGTGCAACGGCTGGTGGTATTCAGGCACTCAAGAATTTCAAAGATGTAAAAGAGTTTATCTCCATTGTCTATGCTCGGCCTGAATATATTTCAACATTGGAGACATCAACTCCAATTGCCGAGCATGTTCGTGTCGATTTTGAATTGCGTGGTTGTCCAATAAATAAGCATCAGCTTGTTGAAGTTATCAGCGCATTTCTTAATCATCGTAAACCCAATACTCCACCACACAGTGTTTGCATTGAATGCAAACTACGCGGCAATGTTTGTGTAATGGTTGCACATGGTACAGCCTGTCTTGGCCCAGTAACTCATGCCGGTTGTAATGCGCTCTGTCCTAGTTATCAACGCGGCTGTTACGGTTGCTTTGGTCCAAAAGAGACACCTAATACCACTTCGTTAAGCGCCTGGTTGAATGGGCAGGGTGTTGGCGATCAGCATCTTGTGCAATTGTTTCGCAGCTACAATGCATATGCCGAGCCCTTCCGTAAGGAGAGCGAATCTCATGAAGAGTAGAACGATAAAGGTCGATTATCTGGCACGTGTTGAAGGCGAAGGTGGTTTATATATAAAGGTTAAAGGGGATCAAGTTGTTGATGTTAAATTAAAGATCTTTGAGCCACCACGTTTCTTTGAAGCATTCTTGCGCGGACGATCTTTTAGCGAAGCTCCTGATATTACTGCCCGCATATGTGGGATCTGTCCAGTCGCTTATCAGATGAGTGCTGTTCATGCAATAGAGAATGCTTTGGGGATTAAAGTCACTGGTGCGTTAAGAACACTGCGCAGGCTCATCTACTGTGGTGAGTGGATAGAGAGTCATACATTACATGTTTATATGCTACATGCGCCAGATTTTCTTGGCTATGAGAGCGCAGTAGCAATGGCAAAGGACTATCCAGAGATTGTTAAACGTGGATTGCAATTAAAAAAAGCTGGTAATGAGATCGTTACACTCATCGGTGGTAGAGAGATTCATCCGATTAATGTTCGTGTTGGTGGTTTTTATAGAGTGCCTAACAAAAAAGAGCTTGCACCATTGACAGAAAGGCTAAAATGGGCACGAGATGCTGCTATAGAGACTGTAGAATGGGTGTCTACTTTCGATTTTCCCGAATTTGATCAAGATTATGAATTGGTCGCGTTACACCATCCAGATGAGTATCCTTTTAATGAGGGTAGGTTGATATCTAATAAAGGATTAGACATTTCTGCCCAAGAATATGATGCTCACTTTATTGAAGAGCATGTTGAACATTCAAATGCGCTACATTCAGTTTTGAAAGCACGTGGAGCTTATTTTGTTGGGCCACTCGCACGTTATAGCTTAAACTTCAATCAGCTTTCGTCCATTGCTCAACAAGCAGCAAATGTTGCTGGATTAGGTAAGGAATGCTACAACCCATTCAAGAGTATTATTGTTCGTAGTATTGAGATCCTTTATGCTTGTGATGAAGCGTTGCATATTATTAACGAGTATGAACAACCAGAAAGACCGGCGGTAGATATTGAGCCATATGCAGCAACTGGATATAGCTGTACAGAAGCACCGCGAGGTACACTCTATCATCGCTATAAAGTTGATGAAAAAGGCACTATTCTGGATGCTAAGATTGTGCCTCCAACATCTCAAAATCAGAGAACAATAGAAAAAGATCTATGGAATTTTGTTCCTAAATATATTGATCTTGCTCCTGAGAAACTTTCCTGGCAATGTGAACAGGCCGTGCGCAATTACGATCCCTGTATATCTTGTGCAACTCATTTTTTAAAGCTTAAACTTGAACGAGAGTAATTGTTGGAGCGCAGATCGTGAATTCTAACATTCTTATTATTGGAGTAGGTAACGCTTATCGTAGCGATGATGCGGCAGGATTAATGGTCGTATCACTGCTTGAAGAAAAAGCCATTGAAGAAATCAAGACTCATCGTGAGAGTGGTGAGGGCACAGCATTAATTGAGTGTTGGAAAGATGCCGAAACTGTTTTTCTCATTGATGCGGTATCTTCTCGATCTCAGCCAGGAACTATATTCAGATTTGATGCTGTTAGAGAGACTATTCCAACTAAGTTCTTTCGTTATTCAACCCATGCTTTTAGTGTTGCCGAAGCAATTGAATTAGCCCGTACACTCGATCAACTTCCCAATTGCTTGATTGTTTATGGAATCGAAGGCGCTAATTTCGATGCTGGTGTTGAGCTTACTCCTGAAGTCGAGAAAGCGGTTAATGAAGTAACAGATCGGTTGCTTGCGGATATCTTAACGATAAAAAAACAGCAATAGGATTATTGATATGCATGAACTATCTCTTTTAGCAGATCTGATTAAAAAGATTGAATCGATCGCTTATGAGCAAAAGGTTACCAGAATTACTGGTGTAAAGGTTAAACTTGGCGCGTTATCACATATTTCACCAGAGCATTTTCGTGAACATTTTCTCCATGCATCTCAGGGAACGGCAGCGGAAGGCGCTGAACTTGTAATCGATCTACTTAAAGATGAGAATGATCCTCATGCACAAGATATTTTACTCGACAGCTTGGAAGTAGAAGGCTAGAAATGAGCCAAGTCAATAGGCAAAAAGAGGTAGTAAGTAATCTGGAACGGCTTTCAATAAGAATTCATGGTGCTGTTCAAGGTGTTGGCTTTCGTCCCTTTATCTATCGCCTAGCAATGGAGCTTGGATTAAAGGGTTGGGTGAATAACTCTGGTCAGGGTGTATTTATTGATGTAGAAGGTAGTCGCTCACAATTGGAGAATTTTTTTCTACATATTGAGAAAGAGAAACCACGACAATCTTTTATCCAGAGCATGGAGCCATTGTTTTTAGAACCGATCGGTTATCGTGATTTTGAGATTCGCGAAAGCGATAATACTGGTAAGAAGACAGCTATTGTACTCCCTGATATTGCCACTTGTAGCGAGTGTTTGAATGAAGTCTTAGACATCAATAATCGGCGCTATCATTATCCTTTTACTAACTGCACAAATTGTGGACCACGTTATACGATTATTGAAGCGCTTCCTTATGATCGAACCAGCACAACAATGAAAAAGTTCAAGATGTGCAGAAATTGCATTGAAGAGTATGAAAATCCGCTTGATCGCCGTTTTCATGCACAACCTAATGCCTGTCCTGAATGTGGCCCTCAGCTAGAGTTATGGGATAACAATGGAAAGATTATTTCAAGGAAAGATCAGGCATTGCTTAAGGCTACTATTGCAATTAGAGAAGGAAAGATCATCGCAGTTAAAGGTATAGGCGGATTTCATCTAATTGTTGATGCTGGCAATGATGAGGCGATCAAACGATTACGATCTCTTAAGCATCGTGATGAGAAGCCATTTGCATTACTCTATCCATCTCTGAGAATGATTGATGAAGACTGTGAAATATCTATGTTAGAGGAGCGGCTACTCTGCTCTACAGAAACGCCTATTGTATTGCTTCGTCGCCGTGCCAGCACGTTTGCAACGGCTGCGAATAGTATTGCTCCTAATAATCCTTATTGGGGGATTATGCTTCCGAGTAATCCATTACATCATCTATTAATGATCGAGCTTAAATTTCCTGTTATTGCGACCAGTGGCAATATTTCTGATGAGTCTATCTGTATTGATGAGGCTGAAGCGCTGGTGCGACTTGGCAAGATAGCCGATCTGTTTCTAGTTCACAATCGACCTATTGCTAGACGTGTAGATGATTCTATTGCTCGAATAATGCTGGGACGTGAACTGATTCTCAGGCGTGCACGAGGATATGCTCCACTTCCTATTCACTTTAATGAGAATATACCTTCTCTGCTGGCGTTCGGCGCGCACTTAAAAAATAGTATTGCTGCCTCTATCGATAAAGATATCTTTGTTAGCCAGCATATAGGCGATCTAGCATCTGTGCAGGCTTTTAATAGTTTTCAACAAACTGTGAAAGATCTTCAGCAGCTTTATCAACTATATCCTATTGCAGTGGTTTGTGATACTCATCCTGAATATCTCTCAACAAAATTTGCTGAGCAGAGTCAATTGCCTGTTGTGCGCGTTCAACATCACTATGCGCATGTGCTCTCCTGTATGGCTGAGAATGAACTGACAGGATCAGTGCTAGGTATCTGCTGGGATGGCACAGGTTATGGGTTGGATGAAACTATCTGGGGTGGTGAGTTTTTACGTGCTTCATCAGTAGATTTCCAACGTGTTGCCCATTTTCATCTATTTCAACTTCCTGGTGGCGAGAAAGCGCTAAGAGAGCCAAGGCGAGTAGCACTCGGTGTGCTCTATCAGCTTTTTGGCAATGGCCTATTTGAAATGAGAGAGCTTGCACCATTAACAGATTTTTCTCAAGAAGAATTACGGATATTGAGATCAATGCTTGAGAAAAAGATCAGTTCACCATTGACATCAAGTGTTGGACGATTATTTGATGCAGTTGCATCAATAGTAGGACTTCGTCAAAAAGTTAGCTTTGAAGGTCAGGCTGCTATGGAGCTGGAGTTTGCTCTGGATGGAATAAATACAGATGAATCTTATCCATTTGAACTGATCACTGAGTCGATTATAGATTGGAGATCAATCATTGAAGGAGTTCTACAAGATCTAAAATCTAAAATATCAATTGGAAGAATATCGGCGAAATTCCACAACACTTTGGTTGAAACTATTATTGCAGTAGCAAAACTTGCTGGTGAGGAGCGAGTAGTACTCACGGGTGGTTGTTTTCAGAATAGATATCTAACCGAGCAGGCTGTGATACGACTTAAGAGCGAAGGGTTTAACGCTTATTGGCATCAGCGTATTCCGCCCAATGATGGTGGTATTGCATTAGGCCAGATTGTTGCGGCAACCAGCTTATTTAATAGGGAGCAATAGCGTGTGTCTAGCAATTCCAGGAGAGATTGTAAATATCAATGGTGATGATCCGCTTACCAGAACAGGCAGAGTGAATTTTGCTGGGATCTTCAAAGAAGTAAATCTAGCCTATGTTCCAGAAGCACAAGTAGGAGATTATGTAATTGTACATGTCGGTTTTGCCATCAGCAGATTGAATAGAGAAGAAGCTGAACGTACCTTTGATTATCTGCGAGAGATGGATGCATTGAAGGAAATTGAGGATGAAATATATTGATGAGTATCGAGATGCCAGTGCCATTAAACGGTGTACAGGAGCACTCCACCAAATTACTACCAGATCTTGGACTATTATGGAGGTTTGTGGTGGACAGACACATGCAATCGTAAAGTTTGGTATAGATAAATTATTACCGAAAGAGATTACTCTAGTTCATGGCCCCGGCTGTCCTGTTTGTGTTACACCAATTGAGATCATTGATAAAGCGATAAAGCTGGCTTCTCGCCCTGATATTATCTTCTGCTCATTTGGTGATATGTTACGAGTGCCTGGAACAGAGTGCGATCTATTAACTGTTAAAGCTAATGGAGGAGATGTACGCATTGTTTACTCACCATTGGATGCACTTAAGATAGCTCAAGCTCATACAACAAAACAGGTAATATTTTTTGCAGTAGGATTTGAAACAACTGCACCTGCCAATGCTATGGCTGTCTATCAGGCTAATCAGAAAGGTATAGATAATTTCTCAATGCTTGTCTCTCATGCTTTAGTTCCTCCGGCAATGGAAACTATTCTCTCTGCACCCAACAGTTGTGTACAGGGATTTCTTGCTGCTGGGCATGTCTGTACCATTATGGGTTATACTGAATACGAACCAATTGCAAGAAAGTACGCTGTGCCAATAGTTGTTACTGGATTTGAACCACTGGATATATTGCAGGGTGTCTATATGTGTGTTAAGCAGTTAGAAGAAGGTCGCTGGGAAGTTGAGAATCAGTATCGCCGTTCCGTTTATCGTGAAGGAAATAGGCTGGCACAAAAGCTAATGCAAGATGTATTTGAAGTTTCTGCACGTAAATGGCGTGGGATTGGTGTGATACCGCAAAGTGGGCTGGAGTTGAAAGCTAAGTATGCACATTTTGACGCTGATAAACGTTTTAACCTGACTTTGTATTCTGTAGAAGAGTCTACAGAGTGTATCAGTGGACTTATTTTGCAGGGTGTGAAAAGACCACATGAATGTCCTGCTTTTGGAGTAGCCTGCAAACCAGAGTATCCATTAGGTGCACCAATGGTCTCTTCTGAAGGAGCTTGTGCAGCTTACTATCTGTACCGGCGCGAACAATCACCAGAGAAGAGAAATTAGATAATGAGAGAAGACTTTGCTCTATCCTGCCCTATTCCACTAACTCAATATCCACAGATACTGCTTGCCCATGGCAGTGGTGGAAAATTGATGCATCAACTGCTAGAGAAGATCTTTATACCACTATTTGGCAATTCTATCCTTAATACTCGACATGATGGAGCGGTAATAGAACACAAGTATGGCAGATTAGCTTTTACTACTGACTCTTATGTTGTACACCCACTCTTTTTTCCCGGTGGGAATATTGGATCTCTGGCAGTCAATGGTACAGTAAATGATCTTGCTATGTGTGGAGCGCGACCTATATATCTTAGTGCTGGCTTTATTCTTGAAGAGGGACTACCTATGGAATTACTCTGGCAAGTAGCTCGTTCAATGAAGTATGCGGCTGAGACTGCTGATATAGAGATTATTACTGGCGATACCAAAGTTGTAGAAAAAGGAAAAGGTGATGGAATCTTTATTAACACTGCTGGTATAGGATTGATCGAGCATTCTCAAGAGATTTCACCAGCATCAATTCGATCAGGTGATATTATTCTGCTTAATGGAGACCTAGGACGCCATGGAATGGCGATCATGGCAGTGAGAGAAGGGTTAGAGTTTGAAAGTGTGATCGAGAGTGATTCAGCACCACTCGCCAATATTGTGCAAACTCTTATTGGTGCGGGAATCGAGATCCATTGTTTACGTGATATTACCCGAGGAGGGTTGGCTAGCGCATTAAATGAGCTTGCCCAATCTGCACGTGTAGGCATCAAGATTAATGAAAGCGCTATTGGGATTCGTGAGGATGTGCGTGCTGCTTGTGAGTTATTAGGTTTAGATCCGCTCTATGTTGCATGCGAAGGACGTTTTATCGCATTTGTCGCTTCTTCAGATGCTGATCGGGCACTTGAGATAATGCGTTCATCTCAACCTGAGATTAAGCCTAGCATCATAGGTAGAGTAACACAGGAAAATTCCACTATAGTTACAATGAAGAACATTATTGGGACAGAACGTATTGTCGATATGCTAAGCGGAGATCAGTTACCTCGTATCTGTTGAAACAGAAGCATTAGCTAGCCTAAAGAGCAATCTCTGCTTTAACCACTTCTGCATCGCTCGAATAATGGAGTCGGAAGCCTAGCTTTTCCGAGACATGTTGCATAGCGCGATTGTCAAGGAGAATATCTGCAGTAATATGACTGAGCTTTTCATCACGACCAATTTGTAGAAGTCTACTAAGCAACTCTGTGCCTAATCCAGCTTTCTGAAATTGATCACTAATAGCAATGGCAAACTCGGCATCCTTTGTGCCATGTAATTTAATAAGCCGACCAACAGCAATAATCTCGCATTTTCCTGTCTGCTGATCCTTGCGTTCTACCACAAGCGCCACCTCACGATCATAATCGATAAAGCAAACTCTTGCCAATCGCTCATGTGAAGTGCGGTAATTCAGGCTCATCATATTAAAATAACGAAAATAGACACTCTGTTCAGAGAGGGTTTTATGAAAATTGATAATCAATGGCTCATCTTCAGGGCGGATCGGACGTATTGTAACTTCTGTTCCATTCTTCATTGTCCATTGTGAGACATATTGTGTAGGATAGGGACGTATGGCAAGTGTTGGCAACTGTTCCTTACTAGTATCAGCTCCATACAAAACCACACGTGCATCAAGTGCAATCATCTCTTCTGCCGATATAAGCAATGGGTTGATATCGATCTCTTTGATCCAGGATTGTTCGACGACAAGCTGGCTGAATCGAACCATAATCTGTTCAAGCGCAGGAATATTTACGGGCTTACGCCCACGAACACCTTTAAGAGCAGTGAAGATCCTAGTCTGCTCCATCATACGACGTGCCAGTGTGGTATTGAGCGGTGGCAGACCAAGCGCATGATCTTTGTATACTTCAACCAGTTGTCCACCTGAGCCAAAAAGCAGTACTGGACCAAACTGTGGATCTATACTGCTGCCCAAGATAATCTCGTAACCATCAAGTTTAATCATCTTTTGAACTGTCACGCCAAGAAAATTGCCAGCACCAAGTTTCTCTTTTACTGATGACTCAATAGAATAATAGGCATGCCTAACAGAATCTGCATCAATTAAATTTAACTTTACTCCACCTACGTCAGTTTTATGTGTGACAGTTTCTGAAAAAAGTTTAACAACAACAGGATACCCGATCTCATCAGCAAGTTTAATAGCATCAGTTGCATTGGTAGCTACATATGTCTTTACAACTGGAATACCATATGCAGAGAGAAGTTGTTTGGATTCCAACTCAGTAAGAATGGTTCTACCAGATTTGCGAGCTTGTTCAATAATCTCTTCAACACAAACTCTATCTGAAGCTCTTGCTGTGGAATCAGCGTACAATACAGGAGTTTCATATAGGCTACGCAGATTATCGCTATATTGCCACATATAATTGAACATACGAGCGGCAGTGTCTGGATATGGAAAAGTAGGAATATTGGCTTGAGCAAGAATCGCAGCACCAGCCATAACAGATGCACCACCCATCCAACTTGCCAGAATCGGTTTATTGGCAGTCTTTGCATACAGTTTCACCTGCTCAGCAGTCTGTGTAGGATCAGTCATTCCTTGTGGTGCCAATATTGCTAATATTCCATCACAACTGGGATCTTTTACAGCGATCTCGAATGCTTTTGCATATAGTTCAGGACTAGCATCTCCAAGAACATCTATGGGGTTGTTATGGCTCCAATGAGCGGGAAGAATTTTATTGAGTGATAGGATTGTCTCATTCGACAGTTCAGCCAGTTCACCGCCATTGCTAATTAAAGCATCGGTTGCTAGCACTCCAGGGCCTCCAGCATTTGTGAAGACCATAAGGCGAGGCCCTTTTGGACGTGGTTGCTTTGCTAATATTTCTGCCATATAGAAAAGTTCAGCAATGCTTGTTACACGCAGTACCCCACAACGAGAAAAAGCTGCGTCAAGGACCTCATCACTACCTGTTAGTGCGCCAGTATGCGATGCAGCAGCTTTAGCCGCAGCATCAGTACGGCCAGCTTTAATAACTATGATCGGTTTAGTAAGCGCTACTTCTCGGGCAGCAGAAAGAAAAGAGCGTGCATCGCCTATTGACTCCATGTAAATTACAATGCTTTGTGTTCTATGATCATCACCCAGGTAATAGATTAGGTCGCCCCAACCAACATCAAGCATTGAGCCTACTGAGACAAAAGCGCTAAAACCTACCTGTTCGCGTAGACTCCAATCAAGAATAGCTGTGCAGAGTGCGCCACTCTGACTGATAAATCCGACATTACCAGGCCGAGCCATAGCATTGGCAAAAGTAGCGTTGAGTCCGGTACGATTGCTTATTACTCCTAAGCAATTTGGCCCAATAAGCCGCATCTTTCCACGTTGCAGTTGTTCAACAATCTGTTTCTCTAATACGTAGCCAGTTGCACCTAATTCTCTAAACCCTGCTGATATTACGATCGCTCCTTTAACCCCTGCATCGATACATTCACCAACAATAGTTGGCACCACTTTAGCGGGAGTAATTATAATGGCAAGATCTATCTGTTCTGGCACAGTAGCAATATTAGGGTAGGCTTTAATACCTAGCACATTAGGTCGTTTGGGATTTACTGGATAGACGGTGCCTCCAAACGAATTATTTATAAGATTCCATAAAATAGTGCGTCCAACACTTCCTAAGGTCTCACTAGCGCCAATAACAGCAACACTCTTTGGCATAAAGATGGCATCTAATGGTTGCTTCTCTTGACGTAGAACATCATGTGAAGGATCTGTAGTAGGTTTGGTATGGAGTGCTTTCCTCTGGTTTTCCACTAATAGTTCTCCTTATTACTGATCATTCGCTCATCTTGGAGAAATTAAAGCAACCTTTATGCCTGATCGAATAAGAAATATTCTGTTGTGAGAAAATACTATCTTCTCAACAAACAAAAGTATTTCCTGCGCAAATATTCGCTACCATTGTTGTAATATTGCGCAGTTTAATTTTTGGTGCAACTATTTTCCAAGATTTGATAGATCGGGTCTACGCTCAATCTCATACTGTGTATGAGTGACAAGGAGTTTTTTCAATGTCGTGAAGATAGCGGCACTCTTCTGTTTTCCCAGTTGTCGTGCTACAACAGTCTGAATCGGCGGGGATGTACGAAATGCTTTTATATCTGGTGCTAACCAAATTCGTACTAACTCGCCAGTTCCTATTGAACTCCAATAGGAACGGCATACTAGCGGATATTTTTGGGCAATGAGGGCATCTCTAATGCTTTGCCATAATTGATCAATCTTATCTGTTTGTTGAAGATCTGCTTGCTGGATCTCTATTCGACCAATATTGGCTGTTAACTCGGTCAATGGCTCATTCTCAGTTGTAGCAAAATCGTATTGATTGGCTCGTTGCCAAACCTGTGTATAATGTGGTGCGACAAGCGCAACATCGCCAGTATCATACTTATCTACAGCATTTTGACCGACAATTGACTGCGTCTGTTTTACTATTTCCCGTCGTGAATCTAGATCAGAGAAACGGCTAAATGGATAGAAAGTTAAATAGGTCTGTACCGTACCTCTGCGTGCACACCAGAATAATGGTCTACCATCGGCTAATAGATAGTCCTGCTGCCGTAGTGAACGCAACCACTCGATTCTTGCCTCTTCAAAAATATGCGCTTTCTGAGAGTCAACATTGTCAACGTGAACCCAACGGTATGACGATGACCAGTCGAGTGTCTGATGAGTAGTTTGGGCTTGGATAACAACATTTGAAAATAGACAGAGTAGGCATAAAAAGAAGAGAAGATAATTGTACATATAACTCCAGAAAGCGCTTGAATGATCGGCAAAGCCATTTCATATTTTTAGTACGTGGCTTAGGGGAGTTTGGTTACAGTACTAGAATGCATAGTTACTATCTTCCATTCACCGCCTTTATTAACGAATGTTAGGGTATAGGAGGTAGTAAAAGGACTAGCATCACCAGAGCCCTTAGAATTGGGAATAGAGCTGCGTTGCTGTGGTGAAACTCCGCGTACAACCGCGGCATCGCCATGCATATAGATGGTTACATTGTTTGTTTCTAGTTTCGAATATTTTAGCTGTCCTGAGCCTAAATGGTCGAACAACTTCTGCCGCGTTATCTGTTCTCCTGTCTGATCTATCCAGATGAAACTCTCGTCCATCAATGATGTCAATTTCTTAATGTCAGAAGTGAGTATTGCTTGATGAAAGGCAGTCTCGGTAATAGAAATCTCTTTTTTTATCTCTTCTTCTGTACGAGGCATTCTGGTTGCCTGCCAACTTACGACTTGCCATTTACCATTACGCTTCAGAAAGGTGCCGGTATTTAGGTATTGCATAACCAGTGGTTTCCCATCCTTGTCGGTTGTGCCAAGCAAACGGAAGGCGACTATCGCCATATCCTCATATTGATGAATACGAATATCTTCAGCAGAGTAAATGGTGGTTGGATCTCCTGGCTTGGGAGCTGCTGCCGAGCGTACATCACGCATAATATCAGCCTTGCCGACCCGTCGCCCCGATGAGCCGGTATAGATCAAATCTTCTGCCCAGAAACGGTCATGCACAGCAGCATCATTACGTGATGCTCCAGCAAGAAACTCTTTTAGTAGTTTTGTTAATTCTGCTTCATCTGATGCTGTCTGTGCGTATACACCTAGCACCAATGTTAGCACCACCATTGCCGATGCAAGAGTTCGTCTCATATATTTCTCCTCTGTAACATTGCTGTTTTGATCGCTTTCCCAAAGTGGTAATACCGCACCCTGAGGCGCCTAGGATATGTATTCTGTTATACATTGCTTTTACCTAAATCTATTTCATAGAGTATAGCTCACCGGATTGAATTTAAAGTCTGTTCGATAGATGGACAGATATTTTCTGCTATCTTTACTTTACGTAATCTGAAAAAGAGGCTACGCAGAAAGAGCTTTCTATTCTTTGATTGATAGTTTTCTGGTCCAGGATATTTTCCACTACTCTCTGCAAAATTATTAACCCATTGTTTCATCTCTGTTTCTGTAATAACTTTGCGCCGTAATACAGATATTACCGCAGTAACCATTCTTTCGTCCTCATTATGTATATAAGCAGCCTTTTGAACAGAGACTTTTTCTCGAATAACAAGAAGTATATTTTGCAGATCATTTTGTTCAAGTTCATTGCATTGTGCCAGTTCGTCAAGGGCATCAGCAGCATGTGCAACACCATGTGCCCATCCTCTCTCCTTAACATATCCACGTAGATCGTTCTCATCATGAAGGTACTTTATTACGGTTGAATTAATTTCCTTAACTTCACTACTCGTTAAAAAGGCAGACTGCCTATGTACGATCAAAACAAGAGGAATTATTAACATCGAGAAAGTACGCGTAAAGACAGAATCGGTTTCTTGTTCACCAATATGATAAAACAGATGATCTTTATCAGTGACAGTGGTCAACAATGCTCGCAGTCTTTCTTTACTCAGCACCTGGTTAGGTATCCAAGTGGCAAATATTCGATAAATTAGATCATCACGTAACTCGCTATCTGGCGATCCAATATGTTTTACCATTGCAGGGATAAGTTGTTCCAGATCATTTTGGTCAGGTGCTGAATAGTTATTTGTAGCAATTAAACGAAGGCGTGCTTTTAAGGTTTGTTCACTGAATTTAATATCATTTTCATCCTGTTTATCCTGTTTATTGGCTTGCGCGTTGTTATTATTTGGCTCAGACAGGTTCCTCGAACAACTTGTGGAAAAGGTTATTCCTGTTGCTAAAGTCGATTTTATAAAAAGTCTACGGCTTAGATTTGAAGTTATCCTTGGCATACTAAACCAATTTGAGAAGAGATCTCTGTTCATAATTTACCTCAGATTAGGATTGGTTCATATGATTAAATTACGATGGTAATGGGATTTAAGTTACATGCTAAGAGACCTGGCGGGATTGATTCCCTGTAGTTGACTGATTATGATTCTAGTAGTGAGAACAACCAATATTTCCTTGGCTACAGACCCATAGGCGAGCTGTTCTGAACTGTTCGTAAGAGAAGGCAGGGTGAAAAAATTCAAATGATCAAAAATATACTTATACTGGTAATTATAGGGATGCTTATTAGCATCTCTTGTCAGCAAAAATCACAACCAACACAGAATTTAGCAACTAAAGATGGAAAACATGTTGGTGGCGACTGCGAAGGTTGTGAAGGTATCTATGAAGGTATGCCTAAGGAGATAGGGTGGGAAACAACGATTCCTGATACTACAGAACCAGGACAACCAATAGAAATAAGCGGAACCATTTTCAAAAGGGATGGGAAAACACCAGCAGCAAATGTCATTCTTTATGTCTATCACACTGATAATAAGGGATATTACACTCCAGCAGAGAATACCAATGGGTGGACTAGAAGACATGGCCATTTACGGTCCTGGATGAGAACTAATGAAAGAGGGGAATATAAGTTCAGGACGATAAAACCGATAGCCTATCCTAATAGGGATATTCCTGCTCATATACATCCAATAATAAAAGAGCCAGATAAGAATGAGTATTTCATAGACGAATATCTGTTTGATGATGATCCTTTGTTAACTAGTGAGAAACGTAAAGACCTTGAGGACAGAGGTGGTAATGGAATTATCCATTTAGAAAAAGGGAGTGATGGGATATTAAGAGGTAAACGAGATATTATCTTGGGATTAAATATTCCAAACTACTGATTTTGCTGCGGCTTACCTGCTAACCAAAGCTTCTCCATAGTCTCCTCGCAAAGAGATCGGGAAAATAT
>JBFLVQ010000063.1:0-24034 GCA_040758525.1 Acidobacteriota bacterium | reverse complement strand
GGCTCCGTTAAGCTCAGTAATGTATCGATCGGTATTTCCAAAACCATTGAGAATCTTATGACATATACCGCTCGCTTCAAATTCAAACCATTCTGTACAATTATTAAGCCTTGTCTTGAGTTTTTTGTTGTGAATCTTCCAATTGCCTACTAAAAAATCGAAGTCGTTGGGAGAGGAGGTTTTTGATGCAACAATTTCCAAGTCGCCTTTGGCATCGAATGATACTTGTAACATATCTTTTTGGGTTGCGGGTGTTAGTAGTAAACCGATTGCGCCTGCGCAACAGGATTGTAAAAAAGTTCTTCTGTGGTGGATCATATCGGCTATTACTATGCGCCTCAATTGAGGCGTTCGCATTGCTCCTTTTTTCTAGATTTTGCTGGAACGATTGAAACAATAGCGCAGGCTTACTGACAACAGTGTGGCAGTCCGTTGAGATATATTTCTAGAGAAATGATGTATTGGGTAATATCAATGTGATCTGTTTTTCGGAAAGTTCTATTGGTAATGGAAAGGGCGAGAATACGCGACACTTTGAAATCACGATATTGATAGCGTTTCCAGCACCAGGCAATTAAGTGCCAATTCATATCATAGAAGATCAACCCAATAGGCTCTACTTCTCGCTGACTCTTTTCTTGATAGTAGTTTTGATACTCCATTTGTAGAATTGCTCTATTAGCAAGAGAGTTCTGTATTTCCGACAGATATGCAAAATTGAATTTAGCATCTTCAATCTTGAGTGTTTTGATCTGTGGGGTGAGCTTTTCCAATCTTAATTTTTGTGACTCTTTGAGAGTTGCTTTGACCTTGTTTAATGCCATTTCATAATGCTTTTGGGTCGATGGGTCAGCAAACCGGCGAGCAATCGTATCCATCAAAATCAGTGCATTTGCTTCTTCGCTGGTAAAAGAGACCGGCGGTAAAAAATAACCTTGCATAATAAAATAGCCTTTATTGCTCTCATACCCAACAGGCACACCAATTTCGTTTAATGCTCTGATATCTCGATAGATGGTTCTAATACTAATTTCAAAGTTTTGCGCAAGTTGTTCTGCAGTTACAAACTTTCTCGCTTGTAACACCGTCAAAACACCCATTAACCTGTCAACCCTATTCATAACTTAAAACAACTACTGTGGTAATAATACATATCTAATCTGCTCTAATGCCCAATCAAGCTCTTCGCGTGTGATGGTAAGTGGAGGGGCAAAACGGATCACTTGATGATGTGTCTCCTTAGCCAGTACTCCACGCTCACTAAGGCGCTCACAGAAAGGTCGCGCTGGTCCTGCGCTAGATTTGATCTCTACACCTATAAAGAGGCCTCGCCCACGTACATCATGCACAAAAGGACTCTCTATGGCATGTAGTTGCTTAAGAAAATATTCGCCCAACTCGGCAGCACGTTCTGGTAGCCGTTCCTCAACAATCACCTCAAGCGCAGCAAGACCACAAGCACAGGCAAGCGGATTGCCACCAAAGGTACTACCATGATCACCTGGACGGAAAACATTCATCACTTCATTGCTAGCAAGTATGCCAGATACTGGATATAGGCCGCCGCCTAGCGCCTTACCAACAATCAGAACATCAGGTTCGATCTCCTCATGCTGATAGGCAAACATACGCCCTGTACGTCCTAATCCTGTCTGTATCTCATCGGTCATTAGCAATATATTTGCCTCTTTGCAGAGCTGGCGTGCGGCCCGCAAAAACCCTTCTGGAGGCAGTAGAATACCTGCCTCGCCCTGAATCGGCTCGACCAGAAAAGCTACGGTATTCTTATTGATGGCAGCCGCTAGCGCGGCTTCATTGCCATATTCGATCATACGGAAGCCAGGTGTGAAGGGACCAAAACCATCTCGGTATTGCTCTTCAGAAGAAAAACCTACTATTGTTGTGGTACGACCATGAAAATTGTTACGACAAACGATTATTTCTGCACGATCGGCTGTTACACCTTTTATCTCATAACCCCATTTGCGTGCTGCTTTGATTGCTGTCTCTACCGCTTCGGCACCACTATTCATCAACAGTGCTTTCTCCATTCCAGCAATACCACAGAGCATTTTCAGAAATGGTCCAAACTGATCGTTATAAAAAGCGCGAGAAGTAAGCGTTACTCGATCAAGCTGTTCTTTCATTGCGGCAATGATCTTGGGATGGCGATGCCCTTGATTAAGCGCCGAATAACTGCTCAGCATATCTAAGTAGCGGCGTCCTTCGGGATCCCACATCCATACACCTTCAGCCTTTGCTACTACAATCGGCAATGGGTGGTAATTGTGGGCACCATAATCATCAGCCAGTCTTATGTAATCTTCGCTCTGCACTTTTCCCCCTTAACCGTTTAATATTTGCTGATAGTACTCGATATACAATGGGATAATCTTCTCGGTAGAAAACTTCTCGATGGCAATCTGACGTGCAAATGTACCCATCTTGCGTTGCAGTGTATCACTGGCAAGGATCTTTGCAGCATATTTAGCCATGGTTTCTAGATCGCCAACTTCGGCCAGATATCCTGTCTCACCATCAACAACGACCTCTGGTAGACCGCCTACATTACTTGCTATTACCGGTACCTCACAAGCCATCGCCTCTAATGCCGCCAGACCAAATGATTCGGTCTCGCTAGGTAATAACAAGAGATCGGCGACAGAAAGGTAATCGACAATCGATGGCTGCTTGCCAACAAAGGCGATATTTTTGTTGACGCCCAGTTGACGCGCTAACCATTCGGCTTGAGCCTTCTCTGGACCATCGCCTACCATTATCAGTCGCGCCTTTACCTTACCCTGTAATGCCGCAAAAATACGTATACAGTCGGTAACACGCTTAACTGGACGGAAGTTTGATAAGTGCACAACCAGTCTCTCGCCATCTGGGGCAAGCTTGCTGCGTAGTGCTTCATTGGGTCGGCGGTAATAGTAGTCGGGATTGATAAAGTTAGGAATCACTTGAATCTTGCCTGTAGGCACTTCAAAGACCTGACAGGTCTCGCGCCTTAGGTAGTCCGATATTACCGTTACTCCATCAGAACGTAGTATACCGAAACGTGTGATTGGCAGATAAGAGCGATCTGCCCCTACTAGTGTAATATCCGTGCCATGTAGAGTAGTAACAATTGGTAGGTATTTGGTAGTACCATACATCTCACGAGCCAGAAATGCACTGATCGAATGTGGAATAGCATAATGTACATGTAACAGATCTAGCTTTACATCCATAGCAACATCACACATCTTTACTGCCAGTGCAAGGTCATAGGGTGGATACTCAAAGAGTGGATAGTTGATCAGTTCAACCTCATGAAACTGTATATTCTCATTTAGTTCTGTAACCCGTGTAGGTAGTGCAGAACAGATAAAATGGACGGTATGGCCGCGTTTGGCTAGCTCCCTGCCTAGTTCGGAGCCAACGATACCGCTACCACCATAAGATGAGTAACAGGTGATGCCAATATTCATTAATTTGCCTCATCAAGATCAATAAAATAGTCCGGTTCAATCAACTCAAAATAGTGATCGAACACCTCTATTGTGCGTGGTAGATCGATATCGTATTCCTGGCAAGTAAATTCGAGAAACCGTTCCTTAACCTGGATGATATTATCGACCACATCTTGGCCGAAGCCGCCTTGTGCAATCGCAACCAATAGACGTTCTAATTGTGGCTCATTGAGCGCAATCACGCTAGGATGGTTGAGCGATTTCAACAGTTCGAAGAAACTCTCTTTCCAGCTAATAAGATAGTAGCTCTTTTCCATGCCTTTCCCGTACGATAAGTAGATGTCAGCATAATTCTACAATGCGCTCCCGTGCACAGGCGAGGCAAAGACACGGCCAATTGGACGAGGTAGGAGACTAATTTTTGCAGTTAGGCGATTGGTTAGATAGGACGTCGATGACCACTAGCCTGCAGTGTGCGCAAATGCATAATGGCACGATTCAACCGGCGTGCTTCACGTCGGCAAGCAAACTGCGCTCCCTGCTCGGCAAAAACATCAAAGCGGCGTCGACATACTTCAATATAGCTCTCTAACGCCGCTAACATAGCGTCATGCGTTATCCCTCCACGCCTTGACTGAGGTCGTAAGTGTTCTTCCATAGTCGTTGTTTTTTCGGTGATGGGATATTCCAGATCCTATGCAGACGGCGGTCATGTTAAGTCGATCCCCTTATCAGAAACAATCGGCTGTATCTAGTAATTATCTACAGCGATCTCCTTAATTGTCGCATCATTGACAACGATTAAGTCTAATACAGTTTTAGTAACCCTTATTAATATAGCCTAGGGATAAAAATTACCTCTGCCGCTTTCGCTTCTGTGCTACAATAGCGGCGATACGCGACTGAACTAGTTAGGGCTATCTCGTAGATTATAACAACCGCAAATCAGCAATCATCAGCAAATGCTCATGAGTAGATGAACAGTCGGTCATTCAAGGGGAGCAAAGGGATGGCTTTTCTTCAATCAGTTCTCAACTCTATTGAGCCGCTGGCAAAAAGCTTAGCCAAGGCTCATCAAGTCAGCATTGTAGTTTTTGGTAATAAAGGCGAGCGGCTAGTTCAAGTAGGTGAAGAGAGCCCTTTGCTTGAGCCAGTATGTGTCGAGACGCTTTGGCAGCAAGCACGCACCCAAGAGGGCAGCAGTTTTGATCGTATTGTTGATGGTTGTTATATTAGCGCAAACAAACTCTACGACACAGAAAAGACTGCTGCCATGCTTATCTGTATGGCACGTACATCTGCCTCTGCGCTTTCTGATCAACTCCAACAGGAACTACTCGATGGTCTCACCCGCACTTTACAAAGTTGCTTGCAATGGGCGGGAGCGCAACGCTCTACAGTAGTTGAATTGATGGAGAAATATGAGGAATTAACGCTCCTCTATGACATCAGTGAGCGACTAGAGTGCTTACCCAGTTTTGATGAAGTCGCCAACGAAATGCTTAAACGGGCAATTGAACGAGTGAAATGTAAAGCTGGTCGATTAGTTCTGCTAGAAGAAGAAGTAGGTTGCTACCAGGAGCGTATCTTCTCTGAACAGGGGATACCTCAATCATCACTTACTTACCGCACCGATGAGGATGTTGCTGCGCTCTGCTTAAAGAAGCCTGTCTCTCAAATTGTAAACGATCCTGCTGGTCATAATGGGACTATTCCTCTTACTCAACTTCATGTCCCGGTCTGCCTGAAAGAGCATTCAATTGGTGTATTAAGTCTTTTCCGCCTTACTAATACACCTTTTAAGTTCTCTGAGAAGAAGATTGCCGAGATGTTGGCACGACAGACGGCTGGTAAGTTAGAGAGTTCGCGACTCTACGCCAAACTAGAATCGCTCTTTATGGAATCGATCAAGATGCTGGTCGAATGTATAGATGCACGCGATTCCTATACACGTGGTCATTCGGCGCGTGTCTCGGTCTATTCAGTCTTCCTTGCCCGTGAGTTAGGCTTACCAGAAGATCAAGTAAAGATAATAGAGATTGGCGCACTTTTACATGATGTTGGTAAGATCCGTATACGTGATAATGTTCTCAACAAGCCAGGCCGACTTACCGAGGAAGAGTATGCCATTATTAAGAATCATCCTGAGTTTGGTATGCGCATTGTGGAGCATGTCAAACAGCTACACAATACTGTACCCTGTATCTATTGCCACCATGAGTTCTATGATGGGCGTGGCTACCCGCGTGGTCTAGGTGGCGATGATATTCCATTGATGGGTCGGATTGTCTCGATCGCTGATACTTTCGATGCTATGACCACTACTCGCCCTTATCGTAAAGCGCTTGGTCAGAAAGCTGCTTATGATGAACTGATGCGTTGCCGTGGTACACAGTTTGACCCTTATCTTGCTGAGGTCTTTGCTGAGGCGATCCTACGAGGAGAATTTTCCGAACGACTAGAAGAGGAAGGGATGGCCAGCCCCTTCCGTGCAGAAGCCTAAATCTCTAGCAAAATCGATAGATAATTTATGTCAGTGTGGCAGGAGCGCCATCAGTAGCAATTTGTGTATATAACTGATAGGCAAGTTGTCGCTCGCTGTGAGCCAAATAGCGCTCCCGCACAGGTATATCTGCAATTGTTTCGGCGCCCCGTTCAATAGTGGCAATACATTTGGCAAGCGTCTCTTTGGCCTGAGCTAGACGACTCAAGGCAATAAGCGCACGCGCCTTGATAAGTAGGGGCAACCATTCATGCTCAAGACTGCCTAATGTACGTGCAAAAGTAATAGCCTGATCTGCTTCTATAATTGCCTCGCGATTTTTACCATCCATAAAGAATAGTTCAGCCATTACCATACGGAACTCGCAACGCTGCTCAAGCAGGTCTACAGTAGTATTAAGTGTCTCGGCACGTGATAGGTAAGCACGTGCCTGTGGCATCTTCTTCAGTTTTACACAAACACGTACAAGGTTGTGTAGTGTGACCTGTTCAAACAATTGGTTGGTGCCGCTCTGTAACAATTTAAGCGCCTTGAGAAAGTAGTTCTCTGCCTCTTGGTATTTATCTAAGTTTAGATATAGTTCGCCAAGATTATTGGTGATAATCAGTTCAAAATGGCGATTGCCAAGCGCACGAGCAATACGCAATGCCTCACGGCGCGGCTTGATTGCTTCCTGGTAGAGACCTTGATCTGCATAGATCTCTGCGACTGTGTTGTAACAGGCACAACGCGCTGCTTGATAGGCAGTTCTACGCGCTAATTCCAGCGCTTTTTTAACAACTAGCGCGGCTTCTTCGAATCGGCGTAGCTTACATAACATCCAGCCCTCGCTAGAGAGCGAGAAACTCTCCAGTCCACGGTTACCACAGGCACGCGCTGTCTCAACAGCAGCTTGTGTGCAATCCAGCGCCAGCGTATAATCGCCCCGCTGCTCATAAATAATACTCATATTACGTAAGGTATGAGCTTGGCCATCAAGGTAGTCAGCCTGTCGGTAACATTCGAGCGCCTGTTTGTAGAAATCGATTGCTTCGCCCTTATTACCGCTGTTAACACGACTTACCCCTAGCGTAGTATAGATCTGACCAAGTAGACGGCTGTTGTTAAGTAGATGTGCCTGTGCAAGAGCCTGTTGTAGTGGTTCCTCGGCACGATCACCACGACCACGATAGACCAGACTAAGACCACAAAGCCAACGAAAATTTGCTAACAAGCCTACCTGTTCATGTGCTTCAGCCTGTGTGGGGAGTTCTCCTACTAGGGCTGCGGCTTCAAGCTGGCGCAGTTCTGCCAATCCAGCCAGGCTCTCTTCTGCCCAACCTAAGTACTTACGCAGTTCATCAATTTGCAGGCTTTCACGGGCAGCATCAGCAGCTAACACGGCCTGGCGAAAAGCGCTAGACAGTTCACCAGCCTCGTAATAGTGGTAAGCTAGCTGGAAAATAGCGATATCGGCACGGCAGGTTTCCAACCATTCAGCAATAAAGCGGTGTAGACGACGACGTGCACGCTTATTAAGACTATCATAGAGTACCCGTCGTATTGTTGTGTTGTTAAATCGGTAGCAATCGCGACCTGGTAATGGGCTCACTAAGCTACTCTCTATCCCTCGATCAATTGCACCTTGTAATGCCTCTTCATCAAGTTTGGTGAGATGCTGCAGTAGATCCATATTAAACTCTTCACCTATTACTGCAGCAATAGTGAAAATACGCCGCGCCTCTTTGGCAATACGTTCTAGGGTTAACTCGACAAAATCAATAAGCGCTGGAGGTATATTAATATTAAGGTTATAGAAGACCCATTGCTCACCATCAAACTTGACATGTTCTTCAGCCATTAGCAGACGCAGAATCTCAACAAGAAAATAAGGATTACCACCACTCTTCTCTAGCAGTGATTTGAATTGGCGTTCTGTGATCGCAACCTGTCCAAAGATTGCTTCAAGTACTTCAAACGCCTGCTGTCGATTGAAATGTGAGAGTGTTAGCACTTCACACTCACGGCGAAAGTTTTTTAGCCACTCTTTGAAGTTCTCATTATCACCTACTGGACGTCCAGTAGCGACAATCAGCAAACGTTCTCGACTCATACTGCGCACCATATAAGCGAGCAGTTCACGTGCCGACTCATCTGCCCAATGCAGGTCATCAAGTGCTAGTAAGACCGGGCGGCGGCGGGATAGTAAGGAGAAGGCTTGTGCTAGTGTACTGAAATACTCCAGTCGAGTCTCTTGATCGCTCCAAGATGAGAGATGATCAACTAGCCCACCTGTACGCCAAATACGACTTAATTGCCGCATTAGTACATCTGCACGGGCACCAAAGGTGGCTTGCATCTCCTCGGTTCGCGATTGCATACGAGTAAGAAAATTCTTTAGATCTAAAATCATCGTCTGAAAAGAACGTACCCCTGGCATCTCGTAGAAGCGACCACGTAGCACAAACGCACCTGTTTCTATGACACGATTACAGAACTCTTCCAACAGACGTGTCTTACCTATCCCCGGCTCACCCAACAGTATTAGTGGCCGTCCCTCCCCAGCACAGGCAGCATGCCAAGCATCGATCAAGTGTGAGAGTTCTGTATTACGTCCAACAAAACAGTTAAATTTAGCTGGCGCAGGCCCCAGTTCGGCGCTCATAGATGCTGTTGGTGTTATCTCTTTTGTTAGGTTAACAGTGGGAATGTGGGCCGCTGGCAATGGTGCCAGCACTGCGCTAAACTGACTGGTATTCATTTCATTAAACGCGGTATCAAGACGCTGGTAGAACTCTAATGCGCTAGCGGGCCGCTCATCTGGCTCTTTAGCCAGCGCAGACATTACTATTGCCTCGATCTCAGGAGAGATTTCATTGTAGGCTCGGCGTAGTGGTAGGGGTTGCTCATTGACATGTTTGATAAGAAACTCGGTAGTCTCTCCAGCAGTAAAAGGAAGTCGGCCACTGAGCATATGGTAGCAGACCATTGCCAGACTATATACATCGGTGCGACGGTCAAGGGGCAGACCCTGACACTGCTCTGGAGACATATACTCGGCTGTGCCTAGCACTATACCTTCTGAAGTGCGTACCACTAGCTCGTCAGACTCAAAGAATTTTGCAATACCAAAATCGAGAACTTTAACCACCTCGCTAATATCATAACGGCCACGGTGTAAGATTATGTTAGGAGGTTTGATATCTCTATGTAATAGACCCAGTGAATGGGCTGCATCGATTGCTGAGCAGACTGGTTTAAGGATCTCTAGTGTGCGTTCAATTGAGAATCTCCCTAAGCGGCGCAATTCATCATCAAGCCCGGGACCTTCTAATAACTCCATCACTATATAGACCACACCGTTGTCGGTGAAACCAAAATCGTAGATTGTCACGACATTGGGGTGTTTAACTTTGGCAGCAGCAGCGGCTTCGATCTGGAAGCGACGTAATGCGTCACTACTAGAATGTGCACGTGGTTGTAACACTTTGATAGCCACCATATCGCGTAGATGCAGCCGCTCGGCAAGAAACACTAGTGCCATCCCACCCGAGCCTAGTGGTGAAAGTAGACGATACTTCTTATCGATCACGCTGCCCAGCCAAGACTCGGGTCGTGGTCTAATCTCTTCATTCATAAAGCTTGTTCTTTCCTGCCGGCGGTTTGTGTCAAGACAAACCAGTAGTGCATTCGCCTGTGTAAGCTGCGTAATGTTGAAGGCTCATTCTATCGCTTGCACCTGTGTGGTGGCAACTGCTTGCGAGGCTTTTCGCAATCTTCATTGGTAGGCTAGCGACAGCGCGCGAAGATCTCTTGATATTTCGGCGGTAGCACTCGTGAAGAGAAACTCTCCATATCTACCACGGCTGTAGTTATTAGTGCTTCGAAGCGAGTCTCATCATCAGTAGCGCCTACACCACGGTATTGGAACTGCACAGAACTCTTTCCTATTCGTGCCACCGATAGCAAGATCTTTACCTCCTCGCCATATTTGATCGATTTATGGAAATTCGCCATCACATTCACAGTGGGGAAGCCTAACCGTTCCTCGCTAATCAGCCGGGCATAAGGCAGACCAACAAAATCGGCGAAGAACTGTTCAAAGGCAATATGACAGTAATGAAAGATGGTCGGATAATAGACGATATGAGCAGGATCAACATCACCAAAATGGACTGTTATTTTCGTCTCATAGGCCATAATATTATTAGAATGTTCTTCCTGTTGTTAGCGGTATCGTAAAAGCAAAACGACTACCTCGCGAAGGATCGCTCTCAACCCATATACGGCCTTCATGCGCCTCAATAATACTCTTGCAGATCGCCAATCCCAATCCTGTACCTTTAGCTAATCGGCTAGTAGAGGTCTGTCGGTACTTCTGAAAGAGTAGATGTTGCTCCTCTTCGGCAATACCTGGGCCGGAATCCCGCACTGCTACCTCAATACCAGAGGCATCGGCGGTTCGGCGTGCTGTCAATCTTACTTTGCCACTGGGGGGAGTAAACTTGAGTGCGTTAGAAAGCAGATTGGTCACTACTTGATCGAGTTTGATATCATCAGCTTCTAATACCGGTAGTTCATCGACCAGTTCAAGTACCATTTCAATACCATGCTGTTCGGCAATCGGCTGCAGACGCTCAAAACAGCTTACCAGCACTTCACCTAGATTTACAGGTCGCTTTGAGAGGACAAATTGGCCGGCTTCAAACTTCGACAGATCAAGCGCGTCATTGATGATAGTAAGCATCTTGTGGCCTGCCGTAAGGCTAGACTGTAGACAACGGGCTTGTTGTTCATTAACCTCGCCAAAGCGACGCCTTAGTAGTAGCTCAGCAAATCCACAAATTGCTGTGAGCGGGCTCTTCAGATCGTGTATCAACATAGCAATGAAGTCGGCCTGGAGTTGCTGTAGCGCCTTCTCAGCTTTGCGGCGTCGCAGTATATTGTTGACACGTATACGTAGCTCATCAATATCGAATGGTTTAAAGAGGTATTCATCGGCTCCTATGGAGAAGCCTTGCTCAAGATCGCGGATCTGAGTAGCATTGCCAGTGAGCACAATGATAAGCAGATCTTTAGTACGCGGGTTGGCACGTAACTGTTTAAGCATCTCTATGCCACCCATACGTGGCATCTGTACATCAAGCAGAATAAGATCAGGGTCAGTCTTGCAGGCTAGTTCTAAACCCTGTAATCCATCCTCAGCCTCAAGGATCTCCCAACTCTCTTGTCGAAAGACCGTGCTGATAAGAAAACGCTCATTGGCCGAGTCTTCAACTACTAATAGTTTTACCTTGTCGTTGTCCATATCCCCCCAAGTCATGCGCCCGCCCTATTCTTAGCGTCCAGCAATAGTTGCAGGACTTCTAATATTTTCTTGATATCGAATGGTTTTACTATATGCATATTGTCGAAATCGCGCAAGAAACCTAGTGTTTTGCCAGCGACAGTATCACCAGTAGCAAAGATTACACGATCTGCTGCATTAGCATCGATCGCCTTAAGCGCACGGTAGAACTCGATTCCATCCATGACTGGCATCTTACAATCAACAATAAAAGCATCATAGTGTGTGTTGGTCTGTATAAATTTTTCTAGTGCCTCTTTGCCATTGCTAGCAGCATCAACCTGGTAGCCTTCTTTCTCCAACCATTCGGTGAGTAGCAGGCGAATAGGCAACTCATCATCAACAACAAGCAGCCGCGCCTGTTTAGTACTCTTTACTGTTTTGCTCAGCTCAGCCTGGCGTGAGATAGGCAGTGTAACAGTAAAACAGGCACCTTGATCATTCGTAACCTCGATTGTGCCATTATGCTCCTGCATAATGCCGTAACAGACAGAAAGGCCCAAGCCTATACCTTCTCCTAATGGCTTGGTAGTAAAAAATGGATCGAAGACCTTAGCAATCGCATCCGCAGGAATACCTGGACCATTATCCTTTATACTTACACATAAGCGGTCATTCGACACCCAGCTCTTTATTTCGATCTGTTTAGGTAGTTCAGCCATGAGAAGCACACCTTCTGCATTCACAATTAAGTTAAGGAAGGCTTGCTGTAGTTGGTGTTCATCTGCATAGATAAGCGGTATCTGTGATTGCAAATCAAATTTCACTTCAATATTGCTTACCTTCAATTGGTAGCTACGTATATCGACTACTCGCTCAAGCAACCGATTGATATCCAACCAACGACATTCCGGTTTCTGTTGGCGGCCAAAAGCAAGCAACTTATCAATAATGCGGTGCGCATGTTCAGCCTCCTGGGCAATGATTCGCAACGCTCGTTCATTACTATCACCAACCCGTTCGCTAAGAAGCAACTGGGCAAAGCCTATGACACTAGTGAGGGAGTTGTTAAGCTCATGCGACATCCCTGAAATAAGCTGACGTATCGCCAGCATCTTTTCTGACTGTACAAGCTGCATCTGGGTATGCTCAAGCTGTCTGAGCGCCACTGCTAGCTCTGCTTCATGTTGACGAGCACGTTCTAGTGCTTGCTCTAATTCACGTCGTATTACCCAGCGGTCACATGCTACCTCAATTACTCTAGGCAGATGTTTGTAGTAATCAGGGGTTTTGTAGATATAATCGATTGCACCAGCATTAAGCACATTACTGCTCATCTCAGGCGCTTCATAAGCGGTAACAACGATAATTACACACTCTGGCAGCAGATGTAGCAACTTTGGCAATAGTTCCTCGCCTGTGCCATCTGGTAGATAGTAGTCAAGTAATATGACTGGCTGACGATCATTAAAGCCTTCTGTGATTTTATCTGTAAGCAATTGGATAGCGCTACGACCATCTAAGGCAACAGCAATGTCAAAACGGTCCTCAAAGCGACGCAGATACTTTGTACAAAAGGTCGTCTGTACTACATCATCTTCCACTATTAGAACCCAGAATTTCTTTCTCTGCATAAACACCTTAAGGAAGTGTTCTGGAAGCTCTTAACAATCTTAAGTGACGAAAAGAGGTTATTTTAGTTTAACATTACCGGCTCTCTTGACAAGAAAAATTTACCTTACCATATGAGAAGGATTTTTATGGGGCTAAGGGAGACTGAGGCGTTTAAGAGCAAGTCGTAGATAGTTAGTATTGACCTCAAAGCCAACAAAATGGCGGCTATGACGACGTGCCACTGCTGCGGTTGTGCCAGAACCCATAAATGGGTCCAATACCAGATCACCTGTATTGCTGCTGGCAATTAATAAACGCTCAATAAGCTTCTCAGGCTTCTGGGTAGGGTGTGGGGTATTCTCACGCATTGACCAGAAAGGCACCGTGATATCGTGCCAGATATTGGCAGGATGAGTAAGACGATAACGTTCACCCTTCTCCTCAACCCAATCTTTAGGCTGACCCTGTGCATCTCGGTAAGGCGCGATGACAGTCTTCTTTACCATTACACTTTCCAGATTGAAGGTATAGTCTGGCCCCCCCACAGCAAACCAGATATCCTCCATGTTGTTCTTCCAGTTAGTGCGTGCGCCACGCCCTTTCTCACGTCGCCAGGTAATACGATTCTTGATTTTTAAATAGTGTGCTAGCACACGTTGGTACATTCCAGAAGACTGCCAATCACAGCAGATATAGATCGAACCATTTGGCTTTAGACAGTGTGCCGCTAGTCTTATCCACTCATCTGCCCAGGCCTCATACTGGCGTTCGGAAAGGCGGCCTAGTTTCCCTGCCCCATAATCTTTGCCATTGTTGTAAGGTGGATCAGCAATGATAAGATCCACTGTGCCAGGTGGCATTAGTGCCATACCGCGCTGACAGCGATTATGAAAAATCTGATCAATAAATAGCTCTAGCGGCTGTGGCGCACGAGCACGGGCAGGTAGACAAGGAAGCTGTTTGAAGCGGATTAGATCCTCTTCAGTAAGGATCAAGCCACGATTACGCGGCGCCGGATTAGGTTTGCCAAGCAAGATCCCCATAACCGGACTCTGGTCAGCAATAGCTAGGCGCTATATCTCATCCTCTTTCGCTGACCGTTTCTTTAATAAGTGCACAGAGTTTTGTAATACCTATTGTGATACGTTCCGGTGTCTCTTTCGAGAATGCCAGTCGCAATACATTATCTTTGCTTTCATTAGCATAAAATGGGCGACCAGGCACAAAAGCTACACCCTCCTCAACTGCAGTTGAAAGCAGTCTGCTAGCTGATATATGTGGGGCCAATTGCATCCAAACAAAGAGCCCGCCCCCTGGTTTTGTCCAATGACAATCGGCAGGCGCCTTTGCAGCCAGCGTAGTGAGCATCGCCTTAGCACGTGTGCGATAAAAAGCACGCAGTTCAGCTAGTCGGCCTTGTATTAGATTTGTGCGGTAGCACTCTGAAACTACTGCCTGATCAAAGACACTTGAGCAGAGATCGGTTGCCTCCTTAGCTGTCTCTATAAGTGCAGCAATCTCGTGTGGAGCAACAATCCAGGCAGTGCGTAATCCTGGTGATAACACCTTTGAGAAAGATCCTAAATAGACGACCAGGCCCTTATCATCAAGGCTTTTCAGGGGTGTAGGAGTAGGCTGGGAATCGTCAAAGTAGAGTTCGCCATAAGGATCATCTTCAAGAATAATTAGATTATATTCGGCAGCAAGTTCTAGTAGACGAGCACGCTTTTCGGTTGCCAAAGTAATACCGGAAGGATTCTGGAAATTTGGTATGGTATAGAGCAACTTGACACGACGACCAGCGCGCTGTAGCAATGATAACTGGGCAATAAGTTGATCAATCTCTAAACCATCTTCAGCCAGTGGAACACCGATAATTTCAGCTCCCGCCATCTGCAATGCACATAGACCGCCAATATAACTAGGATCCTCTACCAGAACAACATCACCTGGATCAATCAGTATCCGACTGATTAGATCCAATCCCTGCTGAGAGCCACTGGTAAGCAGGATCTGGCGAGTATCTGTCTTAACGCCTTTGGCAGACATATACTCACACACCTGCTCGATCAACGTAGCATTGCCGCGGGTAACGCCATACTGTAATACCGAGGCGCCCTGTTCACGCACTAAACGTGCAGTGATCTCAGCAATTGCCTGGTAGGGAAAAGTCTCTGGACTAGGCACGCCACCAGAGAAATTGATCACTCCAGGACGGTTAATAAGATAGGAGAGCTGTCGAATCGCATTCTGGCGCAGACGACCAGCTAGTATCGAGAAATGAGCAGGTTGGTCCATACTATTGCTGATGCAACTCCATCTCTGCACTCGCCATCTCTGGCGAGACACTGTTGGGACGCGGACGTATAAAACTGAGCAACTTGCTTAGCGGTCCCAGCGAGGCATAACAGGTCGCCATTACCAATAGTGCCACGTCAGACCAGAAATAGATCACATACATAAGGATGGCGATAACTAAAACAATTTGCGGCTTGCCTAAGTTGCGTGCGCCATCACCTTTGAAATTGTTGTAGCGGATCGTGCTGACCATTAAAAGCGCCAGTATTGCCACTAGTATTAGCATTAACAGACTGTAGAAATGATCGACAGTAATATCGAACAATCGTACCGAGGTAGCATGTGTGACTAGTGGCGCAGGAGAAAAGTGTACAATTGCGGCAATTAGACTAGCACCAGCGGGAATCGGCATACCAACAAAATACTTCTTGGCAGCCTTGTTGGCATGTGGTTCTTGTGCCGCCGTGCGTGCTTGCACATTGAAACGAGCCAGCCGCAATGCCCCACAGACAAGAAACATAAAAGAGACCGCCCAAGCGAGTTTTTGGAATTGTGGAATTGTACTGTAACCCCAGGAATAGGCAAGCACTGCTGGGGCAATACCAAAACTGAGGACATCGGCAATGGAATCAAGTTCTACACCAAATTCTGTGGTCGCCTTGGTCATACGAGCAATACGCCCATCAAGAAAGTCAAAAAGCCAAGACCAACCGATTGCTAGCGCAGCAATATCGAAGTGTGCAGTAGAAGCATCGATCTTGCCCAGTCCAAGCGCTTGAAAGCCCTTTAGTGACTCGATTACAGAATAGAAGCCACAAAAGATGTTGCCAGTGGTAAGCAGGCTCGGTACGATAAAGACACCTTTACGCAGGTTACGCCGCCGCCTAGATTGTGCTGTTTCGACAGGTTCGTTACTCATGCCTTCTTCCTTCCGATGATAGTGACACCACCACGCACGCGATCGCCTGCCCGTACCAAGAGTGAGAACTCGGGGGGGAGGATAAGATCTGTGCGCGAACTAAATTTGATAAGCCCTAAGCGTTCGCCCAACGCTACTTGTTCACCCTCCTGTTTCCAGAGAACGCAACGACGGGCAATCACCCCAGCAATCTGTTTAATAATAACTTTGACGCCACCATCTTCAATGGTAATCAAATTCTGTTCATTAACGAGGGAAGATTCTGGTCGCGTCGCGCTGACAAAACGGCCCTTGATATGGCTGATCTGGCTGATACGACCCGCGATCGGCGCACGGTTGATGTGTACGTCGAGAGGTGAGAGGAATATGCTCACCAGTTGCGCTGAATCAGCAGCATTTGGATCAAGCCGCTCTACCTTAGTGATACGGCCATCAGCGGGCGCCACTATTACACCTGGCTCAACCGGTATGGCTCGTTCTGGATCACGGAAGAAATAGACGACAAAAAGGATCAAGAGCGCAAACAGGACTGCTGCCAAGTTCATACCAAAGATTAGTGAGAGGATGGCAAGCAGACCTAAAATTGCTATATATGGATATGCTTCGTGTGCCATAGAGCAAAAATTGCGCTGCTATTACAGCGCGAGATTATAAAGTTAAACCTGCTTATTGCAGGCAATCAAAAACGGGAACACTCAACGCTCTTGGTGTCCCCGTCATCAGCTCTCATTATTAAATGTTTATGTTTCCGTTAATGACCGATAGCATTCCGCTTGAAATTCTGTAGGATCAATTCCATCTTATCTTTCACATATAGCTTCTTCTTCTTAAGAATTGCTTGCTCCATACGTTCTTGTTCACTGGGATAGGGCAATGAGGCTAATTCGCTGAGGCGGATTTCATAGCGCTGGTGCTCTTTGACCAGCTCTCGGAACTCTGGGTTCGAAGTCATCAATTCCACTTTCAGCAAATCGGCACTAGACGTGCTCATAGGCAAAGTCCTCCTTAACGGCAGTCTCTTCAAAGAATCCTTATGTCAACAAGCCAAACGGTTAAACAATACTAGTATAAAGCTTCCTGTAAGGCAAGCACAAATCGTTTTGCCTCTTTGCCTTACCTAGATTACTAGGGTTCTGTTTGGTTAGGTTAACTCCAGCTCCCGCTGGCGCAAATACTTAATCTTGTCACGCAGTTCTGCGGCACGTTCAAACTCAAGTTTACGGGCTGCCTCACGCATCTCTAGCTCTAGCCGTTTGATCGTTTCGGTCAAGTTTTCTGGGGCATACTCTTCATATTGACCAATATCAACCGGCACCTTAAAGTAATCAGCCTCATAAGCAGTCACTAAAGTGGCCTCAACCGGCTTGATAACGGTCTCTGGGGTAATACCATGGGCACGGTTAAAGTCGTCTTGCACACCACGGCGGCGTTGTGTTTCATTGATGGCACGGCGCATAGACTCAGTAATACGATCGGCATAAAGCACTGCCCGTCCATTAACATTGCGAGCGGCACGTCCAATTGTCTGGATAAGAGAAGATTCACTACGTAGGAAACCC
Organism: Acidobacteriota bacterium; assembly: GCA_040758525.1. GTDB lineage: Bacteria > Acidobacteriota > Blastocatellia > Chloracidobacteriales > JADJPF01 > JBFLVQ01. The sequence goes on along the minus strand of JBFLVQ010000063.1, from coordinate 6,420 downwards.
TCTTTATCAGCATCTAGGATTGCTACCAGTGACACTTCCGGCAGATCCAACCCTTCACGTAGTAGGTTGATGCCGATCAACACATCAAATTCGCCTCTACGCAGATCGCGCAATATCTTTATACGTTCCAATGTCTCGATCTCGGAATGTAGGTAGCGTACACGTACACCTACATCAGCATAGTACTCACATAGATCTTCAGCCATCTTCTTAGTTAGTGTAGTAACCAGCACACGTTCTTGGCGTGTGGTTGAAACACGTATCTCTTCAAGCAGATCATCAATCTGACCTTTGACTGGACGTACATAGACTTCGGGGTCAAGCAGCCCGGTAGGACGAATCAATTGTTCGATCACTTCGCCTTCACTCTTAGTTAGCTCATAAGGCCCAGGTGTAGCAGAGACAAATATCACTTGACCAACACGCTTCTCCCACTCCTCAAATTTGAGTGGGCGATTATCAAGCGCAGAGGGAAGACGAAATCCATAATCGACCAATGTCTGTTTGCGTGAACGGTCACCGTTATACATACCACGTAGTTGAGGCACAGTCTGGTGACTCTCATCCACTACAATCATGGTATCGGATGGTAAGTAATCAAAGAGAGTGGGCGGTGGCGCACCCACTGCGCGCCCTGTGAGATGACGCGAATAGTTCTCTATACCTCGACAAAAGCCCAGTTCTTTGAGCATTTCTAGATCGTATATGGTGCGTTGATGTAGACGTTGTGCTTCTAACAACTTGTTTTGAGCAATAAGTTGTGGTTCCCATTGCTCCAGTTCTTCTCGAACTGTACGTATCGCGCGCTTGATGATATCGCGTGGCATCACATAGTGAGAGCGTGGATAGATAGGTATACGATCGCTATGTTTACGGATCACTTCACCAAGCAGTGGATCGACAGTAGATATTGAATCGATCTCATCGCCCCACATTTCAATACGGATCGCTTGATCCTGATAGCTTGGGTAGATCTCTATAACATCGCCACGTACACGGAATTTGCCGCGCTCAAATTCAACATCATTGCGCTCATACTGAAGCTCTACTAGACGTTTAAGAATTTCTGTACGACTGATCTGTTGACCTGGCTCGACAAAGAAGAGCATGCCATAGTAGGCCTCTGGATCGCCTATACCGTAGATACAAGAGACCGAGGCAACGATAATGCAATCGCGTCGCTCAAAGAGTGAACGTGTAGCAGAGAGACGTAAGCGATCGATCTCATTATTGATAGTTGCTTCTTTCTCTATATAGGTATCAGTGGCAGGAACATAAGCTTCTGGCTGGTAGTAGTCGTAGTAACTGACAAAGTACTCAACAGCATTCTCGGGAAAAAAGCTTTTGAACTCTTGATAAAGTTGTGCGGCCAGGGTCTTGTTATGTGCCATCACTAGCACAGGCCGCTGTACACGGGCAATTAATGAGGCAACTGTATAGGTCTTGCCAGATCCTGTAATGCCCAGCAATACTTGATGCTGGTGTCCAGCATTGAGACCTACTATCAGTGAATCGATCGCTTGTGGCTGATCGCCTCTCGGCTGATAATCTGAAACCAGCTTAAAACTCATTTTAGTTACTGTCTCCATCTATCAGTAGTCTGTTAGCGCAGAAGGCAAACATTACATTATAAAATCCCACGCTAAGCTCGCGCAAATTCAAATCCGGCTAACTGCCGGATAGTTATGCGAGCAGGGCGGCTTGACAAAGCGTGCGCGCTTCTCAATAATTGTCGCGCTAAAAGAGCCGCTCATCATAATAGTAGTTAATGCGGCCAAACTAACTAATAGTGATTGAAGATGGTTTTTGTTGGAGGTTACTATTAAACCAGCTAATCGGCCAAATCCTGTCTATCAGACGCACTTCCCTGATGTGAAACTTTTCCGACGGGGCAAAGTTCGTGATGTCTATGATCTGGGCGAACGCTTATTAATAATTGCGAGCGATCGTATCTCTGCTTTTGATTGTGTACTACCTAACGCAATCCCTAACAAAGGGGTTGTACTTACTAAGATGTCGCTTTTCTGGTTCGATTTTATTCGTGACATTGTCCCTAATCACCTGATTAGCGCTGATGTTGAGGACTATCCAGAACCGTTACTTCCCCATGCAGCAGAGTTGTCTGGGCGCTCAATGCTAGTACATCGCACGGCTGCGATTCCGATCGAATGTGTTGCTCGTGGTTATCTAGCTGGTTCAGGCTGGAAGGATTATCAACGTACTGGAGCGGTTTGTGGCGTCAAATTGCCTGCCAACTTGAGCGAATCAGCACGACTGCCAGAACCAATTTTTACTCCTGCGACCAAGAATGATAGCGGCCATGACGAAAATATTTCACAAGAGAAGATGGCGGATCTTATTGGTCAAGAACTTACCAAGCAGCTAAAGGATTTAACGTTAGCAATCTATCAGAAAGCTGCTGCTTATGCGGAAGCGCGCGATATTATCATCTGTGATACCAAATTTGAGTTTGGCGTTCTTAACGATAAACTGATTCTTATTGATGAACTGCTTACGCCTGACTCTTCACGATTCTGGCCTAAGGCTGGTTACCAACCTGGACATGCCCAGCCCTCGTTTGACAAGCAATATGTGCGCGATTACCTAGAAACACTCAATTGGGATAAACAACCACCCGCCCCGGAATTGCCTCAGGAGATCGTAATGGCAACAAGCAAAAAATATTGCGAAGCCTACCACCTCCTCACAGGCAAAAATATAGAATAAGACCTGACGGCGTTCCAGTTCGTGGCCAGTCACTACACTGGTTGCGAGCGATTTGGCCTGGCAATGTGGCTGGACGCACAGCAACGAGCCGGCGTCATTGGGGAAAAGCGATGCGGGATCTGCTGGAAAGATTGATCGACGAAATGCTCGAAGCAGGCATTCTCTTTGAGGATGCCGTTGCCGAATTCGAGAAACAGTTCATCATTCGTGTGATGGAACGGCACCGTGGCAACATTTCCAAAGCCTCTGCCGAGCTGCGCATTCATCGTAACACGCTAAGTAAGCGTGTAGAGAAGTACCGCGCCGAGATTCCAGCCGGCAGAAGTGTACGCACACGCCGCCCTCTTAAGAAGAATGCTGTTGCTAAGTAAGAAATTTTGTTGCCTACCATTAATGCCTATACTTAGCTGCCAATACGCGTAATGGCTCAGATGAGATGTTCCAAACCCCCTGAAATGGATTGTCTAGATCTGTAATTACTGCTAGCAAGAGCGAACAGACAAGCGTAATCATCAATAAGAGCGAATAGCCGAGAAATTGGTTCTGTATAGGTAGTAGTGCAGAACTGGCTACTAATGTGTAAGAGACACCCTGCAATAAGTGCCATAATGTCGTTGGCATACGTATCTTACTGATCACAACACGGTCATCACGTAAGCGCACTGCTTCGCTGACAATATCTAAAATTCTTAGATAAATCTCTTGATCTTGTGTACTGCTGATGCGTGCACGTAATTCTTGAATCTCTTTCAGTAATGTACTAAAAGTGGCTTCTGCCTGATGGCTCTCCTGCGCTTTGGCAAGCGATTTAAATTCATCATCAGCTACGATGGTAGCGTAGTGAGAGATAAGCCGTCGGCATACAGCTTTCTCCTGCTCAAGACGTGTATCAAGGAAGTTGATCATTTCGGCAAGCGCTTCAAGATTACTCACCTCTTTGGCAATTGCTGTCTCTGTGGCCGTGAACTGTCCCCAAACAACAAAGATAATAAAGGCTGCCAACACACCATAGATTGCTCCATAAACTTGCAAATAATCCCCCAGCGCTTGAGCTTCCGGAGCAAGCCGCTGAGAGAGCGGCCCAATGAAAGGATATAGTAGTGTCACAATCACGATTACTAAAAACATTTTTGCCACTATTCGCATAATGTCGCCTCGCTTGTTAATCCTTCGCCAATACCAGGGCATACCGGCGTGTCAATTGTTTTCTATCCTAATCCATTCCCTAGATAAAATTTAAGGACTATTTATTAGCCTCTTGTTACCTTCTGATTATGCGCTTCGGTAAGTTTTCCTGCTCTCCCCGGTAACCCTCTTGACAAGCGGCCGTGAGTTGACTATATTAGCACTCGCTACACGTGAGTGCTAAAAAGTAAATCTAAACAGATGCAGAAATAACGCTTTGAAAGGAGTATTAATACCCAAATATGGCTACTAGTTTGAGACCCCTACACGATCGCATTCTGGTCAAACGGATTGAGGAGAAGGAGCAGGTGCGAGGCGGCATCATTATTCCTGACACAGCCAAAGAGAAGCCACAAGAAGGCGAAGTTATCGCTGTTGGTAATGGCAAAGTGCTTGACAATGGCACCAAGCTGGAGATGGCCGTAAAGGTCGGCGATCGCGTGCTCTTTGGTAAATACTCGGGCACGGAAGTCAAAATTGATGGCGAGGAGCTCCTCATTATGCGCGAAGATGAGGTGTTAGGAGTAATTGAGGGCGCCACCAAGGGCAAGAACGCGTAAACTCCTGTGCCGCCACGCTGAGCGCGAATAAGCGGCATAATCCTAATGATATCGATAGTGAGCTAGCAATAATATTAAAGAACTACTAAGGAGAACTAAGACCATTATGGCAAAACAGATCGTTCACGGTGAAGATTCGCGACAGGCAATCTTGCGGGGCGTTAACAAGCTTGCCGACGCTGTCAAGATCACGCTTGGCCCGAAAGGACGCAATGTAGTTATTGAGAAGAAATTCGGTGCGCCAACCATCACCAAAGATGGTGTCACAGTGGCCAAAGAGATCGAGTTGAAGGACCCCCTTGAGAATATGGGTGCGCAGATGGTGCGCGAAGTAGCCTCTAAGACTTCAGATGTCGCTGGCGATGGCACTACCACAGCGACAGTACTAGCGCAGGCGATCTTCCGTGAGGGCGTTAAATCAGTAGCTGCCGGCGCTAATCCGATGGCTCTTAAGCGAGGCATCGAAAAAGCTGTGGAAGCTTCCGTCAAGGAGATAGAGAGTGTTTCCAAGCCCGTAAGCGGAGATGCTGTCGCTCAGGTAGGAACAATCTCAGCCAACGGCGATGTTAAGATTGGCAAGATTATTGCCGAAGCAATGGACAAAGTTGGCAAAGATGGCGTGATTACCGTAGAAGAGTCGAAGTCGCTTGATACCATACTAGAAGTAGTCGAAGGTATGCAATTTGATCGCGGCTATTTATCACCTTACTTTGTTACTGATCCAGAGCGTATGGAAGCAGTATTGGAAAACTGCATGATCTTACTTCATGAGAAGAAGATCAGCTCAATGAAAGATCTACTACCATTACTAGAGCAAGTGGCACGTCAAGGCCGACCATTGTTGATCGTAGCCGAGGATGTAGAAGGTGAAGCCCTCGCTACCTTAGTTGTCAACAAACTACGTGGCACACTGCAGGTTTGCGCGGTTAAGGCGCCTGGTTTTGGTGATCGTCGTAAGGCGATGCTTGAAGATATTGCCATCCTTACCGGTGGTAAGATGATCAGTGAAGATCTAGGTATTAAGCTAGAGAGTGTTAAGGTAGAGGATCTAGGTCGCGCCAAGAAGATCACCATTGACAAGGATAACACTACCATTGTTGAGGGTGCTGGCAAGGGTTCCGACATACAGGCTCGTGTCAATGTGATCCGCAGCCAGATCGAGATCACCACTTCTGACTATGATCGTGAGAAGTTGCAAGAGCGGCTTGCGAAATTGGTTGGTGGTGTAGCTGTGATCAAAGTAGGCGCAGCAACCGAGACAGAGTTAAAAGAGAAGAAAGCGCGTGTTGAAGATGCGATGCATGCTACCCGTGCAGCCGTTGAGGAAGGAATTGTACCAGGCGGCGGCGTTACCTTTGTACGTGCTCAGAAGGCGCTTGACAAACTGAAGCTTGAGGATAGCGACGAACATACTGGGGTAATGATTGTGCGTCGTGCATTAGAAGAGCCACTACGTCAGATTGTCAATAATGCTGGCCGCGAAGGCGCTGTTGTTATTGAGCGCGTCAAGGCTGAGAAGAACACCAATCTAGGTTTTAACGCCCAGACCGAGGAGTTTGAGGATCTAGTAAACGCTGGTGTAATCGACCCAACTAAAGTCTCCCGTACAGCATTACAGAATGCTGCTTCGATTGCGGGCTTGATGCTCACCACCGAAGCACTTGTCTCTGAAATTCCCGAAGAAGAGAAAGCGCCCGCAGTTCCTCCAGGTGCCGGCGGTATGGGCGGCATGGGTGGTTTCTAAACACCTAACTCATAACTCATATATACAACAGGGCACGAGCGCAATGCGTCTCGTGCCCTTCTCTTTAATCAATCTACCCGCCTGTTATTGTACGTTAGCACTACTGATACGACAGGCAAAAAGGCGACTTAGCATCGCTTTTAACCGTGAACGTCGATACCAAAATCCTAGACAGCGGGCCAGCACTCCAATAATGATGAAGCG
>JBFLVQ010000062.1:0-24061 GCA_040758525.1 Acidobacteriota bacterium | reverse complement strand
CTCGTAACTTCAAATCAAAACCACAGCGGAAAGCAAAACTGGCTATTCTAGGATCAGCAAATGGCACTCGCGACTCCAAGCTATTTGCCATGCTCATTCGATCATCCTGATGAAACAGACCAGTAAGATATGTTTGAAAATCCCAGTGCATTAACTTGTCTGCCGGATCGATTGCCGGAGATTTCTCTAAGGTTTCTTGAAATATTTCTCGCGCGCGATGTCGAGAAACAATATCGTTGTTAGCGAAGACTTTGTGCCAATCAGATTCAGGAATTTTTGCGAAGTGATCAAAATAGCGACTACGCCAGTCGTAAAGATTGAAGGCGCTTTTGATCAATCTACGCACGTTTTTCCAATCGGAAAGTTGTTTGAAGAGATTACCACCCACCATCGTATGTGGGGATGGAGCGATACCATCTGCTTTTACGGCTTGCTGCTTGGCAAACCAAGTTTTCAACACCTGGACAGGGTGTGCTAGCGCATAGCGTGCGTAACCGCCAAAAAGCTCATCCGCAGCTTGTCCACCTAGACAAACCTTCACACGTTGTGCCGCCAGTTTACTCACATAATACATAGGCAGCATCGCCACGCCTATGACAGGTTGATCTTGATAGTAGATCAGCTTCAAAATATCATCGGGAAATGATGATCCATCCAAAGTGATCAATTCCAATTCTAGTCCAAGAGTACGTGCGGCTTCTTCTTGATAGGGCCGTTCATCAATTACACCTTGATTAGAGAAGTGTACACCAAAACATTGTAATGCTCTCCCTTGTTGTTGTGCGAAGGCTGCTATCGCACTGGAATCTATCCCTCCACTGAAAAATGCTCCTACAGCAACATCCGCCATTAACTGCTCGTTGGTAACAGTGCCCAGTAACTCTTTCAGTGTGTGTACGCTCTCTTCTACACTATCAGAGACTGGGGTAAAGTCATCAACACGCCAATAAGTTTGTGCTCGCACTCCATTGACATCAATTTCCAAGTATTGACCAGCTTTTACTTGCTTGATATGGCGCAAGAAAGTTCTTTCAAACAATGGCAGATGGAAGTGCAGATACTGGTTAATTGCTTCCATATCTGGTTCGCGGGCAATATCGCAACATTCCAGTAGAGCCTTGATTTCACTAGCAAAGAGAATCTTTTCCCCATCGTCATAATAGTAGAGCTGCTTAACGCCAAGTTGATCACGAGCCAGCACTAGACGTCGCGCATGTGCATCCCAATAGGCGAAGGTAAAGATACCACGTACATTACTGAGCAACGGCAGTCTACCATTAGCAAGAAAATAGAGCAGCGTTTCTGTGTCGGAAGTACCTCGAAATCGGTATCCTTGCGCAGCTAAATCGTTACGGAACTCGGTATGATTGTAGAACTCTCCATTATAAACAATCCACCCTGAGCCATCCTCAGTTGACATAGGTTGATGGCCTGTTGCTGATAGATCCACTATTGCTAACCTGCGATGCCCCAATCCCAGTGATCCATTGACAAAAAAACCTTCTCCGTCTGGACCACGATGCGCTAATCTTCTTGTCATACGTGTCAGCAGCGATCGATCGATTGGGCAATCAGGATTCTTATAATGAAAGATCCCGGCAATTCCACACATAATTACCTCACTCCTCTTTGGTAATTTCACCATTACCACGAAACAAATATATTGCTAGTGCAATCGCAAGGAAAAACCCGATATTTAGAATGAGCGCGCGAACAGTTCCTAGCAGCGGTACTGCGCTGGTCTCAAATGCGCTTTTCATGGCGATAGCAAGAAGCAATATTGCGGCGGCAGGCATAATTTCCCAGAGCTTGCGTAAGAGTACCTCTGCTGTTGCCAAGAGCAAGGTCGCTACCAATCCGAAAAGTAGTGCAATAAATGGGCCGCCACGTGACCATCCATCTGCAAGTAACCCAAACTCAACACTGTTGCCGCTATTTACTGTGAAACCATAAGAATTTGCCGGAGCGGAGGAGAGTCCTGCATCATAGAGATCATCCCGGCTCAATCCAGCAAGGTTGGATATCTGTAGAGATAATTTTATCTCTTCCTCGATGCCTGTGAATTCACGGTAAGGTACTAACGAAGGTGACATAACAGGAATCACAATATTGGTCCATATCAACATCCTGCCCAATCCTTGAATAGCGATCTCAGCATTATTTGTGGAAGGTACAGAGGTGAGAGATTCTGGAATGGACTCAATAACTTGTGTGGCACGCTCAATACTGAAAAGCTCAAGTCCACCACGCCCTATCTGATCCCGCATTGTACCAACCACACCTGAAATTAGGAAAATCGGTATAGATGCTACAACAACGATTAGTGTAGCGCGTTTGCGTGCCTGTCCACGTAATGATGAGATTATTCCTAGGATAAAAAGCCCTAATGGTATTAGTGCAACCCCGCGCGCACCTACTACCAGACCGATAATGGCATTGATCGACATTACTATGATCCAACTGAAACGTACCCAAGGTAGCCGATTAGCAAATCTGCCAGCAAAGAACGGTACCAATATGAAGGACTGTGAAAGAACACGTATTAAGTAACCAGCTAGTTCTGCAGACTCCATTGTGGCAGGCCAATATAACAATTGAATAAGTGCGGCAAAAACAAGATACCAGTTTAAATCTGCTGGCGGCGCATCAATGGCACTGGAATAGATTGGCGAAACCTTTTGCTCAGGTTGAAACAGTCGAAATAACAGTGTTCCACAAAGAGTTCCGATAGGTATAATGAGTGATGGCAATGTGGCCAACAAAGGATACTCAGATATATCGGGTGCGATATCGTTATAAAGAGGTGCTGTAGGTAGATCGAGGGCAACAATCAATGTTAGCCAAAAGAGCTGTAGTGTATAACTAAGAACAATAATTCTAGGCAATATTATTGATGGAGCAAGCGCACGGATCGCGAAGTAGATCAATCCTGATAAAGCCATTGTGCCGATACTAGCGATCAGTAGTTTACCACGTCCTGTATCTAATAGTGCTACTGCCGTATAAGCAAATATTGAGAGAGTTGCTAATACAACAATGATCGAGCCTAGCCAACCATCTTTCTCTGATTGTTCAGCAAGTGGTGCGGTAGTGTTTGCTGGTTCAATAACTGCACAGCTCATTTTGCAGTCCCTCCTTGATCGTTTACAGCAAGCGTTATGTTTTCTAGTGAAAGAGCGGCTTGCTCAATACAATGCAGATCTGCGCGCCGCCGTATCTCTTGTTGATCTAAAATATCTTTGGCTTGATAACGCTGATACCATTTTCTGATCGCATTGATCCAGGCTGCTATATCACCAGTATTGACAATTTCTCCAGTACGATCAGGAACTACTAGATCTTCTGCGCCACCACATTGATCGGTAACGAGTGCAGGAAGACCTGCTGCTACAGCTTCGTTTATTACCAAGCCCCAAGGCTCATTTTGTGAAGGTAGTGCAAAGAGATCGCTAGCGCCTAAGATAGTCCAAGTTTCTCTAGCGGGTCGAAAACCGGCAAGATGTAAACGATCTTCAACATTGAGTACCTTTGCTTCAGCACGTAACTGCTCTTCTAGTGGTCCTGTTCCTACCCAGACTAGATGTATATCGGCGGGCAATGCTTTTAATGCCTGCACTAGATCAAGAGGACGCTTACGTTGGATCAGTTTTGCCACCGCGACAACCACGAATTTATCATTAGGTATGCCTAATGTGGCGCGAATCTCTCTACGATTTGCTCTTCCTGTTGCTGCTGCTGTAGCAACAGCAGTGTTGTCAACAAAGTAAGGCACACGAAACATACGCTCTGGCGCACACCCCATACGCAAGTAGAAGCGCTCATTGGCAGCACCAAGCGCAAGCAGACCTGCTGCTCTACGTACTAGCGACTTTACTGCGAAATTGCGTATCTGTTGTTGTAATCTCATTGGCGATCGATTAGAACGAAATTCAGGGGTTTCTGCCCTCATCAAATATGGTATGCCACGTAGTATTGCTCCTAGCGCTGCCTGCCACATCATAGCAGTACGCCAACCGTGCAATATCAGAACATCTAATGGTTTTGCTTTTAATGCTGTATGAATTGATGGGGTACGTAGTCCGAAAAAGCGATCAATGGCAGGTTGACGAGAAGCTTGATTAATAAAGATAGATTGGTAACCGCTCAACAGATCTATGCCAAAATCTACTACACATCCGAACTGAGAATCATATGAGGGTTGCAACCCAAAATCAGAGCCGAATAGAGCAACAAAATCGATCTTATCAGAGGCTGCCAGCCGACGAAATAATGGTGCTTGGTATTGTATAGGATGACTGACCAGATAGCCTAACAGAGGTTTGCGTATCATTTTATTAACCTCCCAAGCATTACACGAGTGTAGATACGACTGCCAGCAGATCCTGTCTCAATAACATTTAATGCCTGGTAGAATCGGCGTACACCTGCCCATAACCAGTGACGTAATTTTGCTTTTGTTGAGCCGGGAAAAGGTCCTACTTCACGCAGTTCACAACTTGAAAATCCGGCAAGTTTTGCCAGTTGAGACAGGCTTTCAGGTGAATAACAGGCTTCGTGTGTTAAGTCAGCAGCAGTTACACCCAATCCCCAAGGGCTTGCGGCATTGGGAAGTTTTACCAGACAGACTCCATAAGGCGCGAGGATTCGCCATATTTCCCGTAATAAGCGATAACCCTCTTCCTTAGGAAAATGTTCTAGCAGATCAAAAGCAGAAACGATATTCCATTGCTTATCTGCCGTGCCTGCCAGCCAGTGCCAAACATCAGCACATTCAACATTAAGTCCATAGGATTGGCAGGCGACTAGCATCTCTTCGCTAACATCGATCCCATATACTTTTTCATAACCATAAGAGAGCGCTAATCTCATCAAAGCGCCTTGACCACAACCTAGATCCAGCCACTTCTGTCCTTGTGTTAATGGCAACCAACCTCTCAAGTGGTATAGATAAGCACGCTGGAATGCGAGAAAATCGGCTTCTCTCAAGTGCCTGTGTGGCCCTACACTACTTGATATATAGTTCTCAAGTGTCTCTTCTCTTAGTGTTCGCAGCGATCCAGTTCTCTGCATAGAGTTATCAGTCCTTAGGATATTGTGGCAATCGCGTGATACATCTCTTTGGCACGATCGACAGTAGAGTAGCCTGATCGTAAACATCTCTCTCTGCCTGCTTGTGCAATGGCGACACGTTGTTGGTCACAAGCTAATAGTTGGCCAGCACGCTCAACAAGCTCATCATCATTAGTGAAAGAGATATATTCACTACCATCAATGAAGAGTTGATCATGCTCACCAGTCTTTTCTGCCAGCATAGGTCTGGCTGCTGCAGGCAGTTCTACTGAGCGTTGGGTAACTAAGTCTCGATTCAACTTACGTAAGAAACATAAAGCCAATTTGCCGGTATGCAGTGCACGTGTGTAATCCTCTGCATAGAGCGCATTATATAGTGTAACTTCTGAATGGAGTTTACTACGATCCCAACCATTTCCGTATACAACTACCTTAATACCTGCTTGGGCAAGTCGGTTGATCGATTGTAAACGTGAGCCTTCACAAGTACCTACAAAGACAGTATCAAACTGTTCAAACTGGTCGCCTACATCTGTGCTATTCCAGGGTCGATGAATTTCTGCATCATAAGATTTTCCTATCAGGATAGGCTGGCGTACACCACGCGCTTGTAGTTCAGGCATATTGAAGCTTTTTGTCGTAAAAAAGATATCCCAGAGCCGATCGCAAGCCTCTAGTTGACGCGAGCTGTTATGAGGTGCAGATACATCATCAGGAGAATAGAAGACTACACGCGCACGATAATCGAGTTTCAGGCTCTTTACTGTGGCTGGTAAAAAGATTTTAACACTATCGATAAAAACTGCATCTGGGTGTAGCTCATCCATTGCATTAAGAAGGCGATGATTCAAATTATGATGATCTGCAGGCCAACGCAACTTGTGACGCAAACGATCTAATAGTGTTGCCTTACCAACACGCTCCATTGAATCGAGTGGAAAGACATTGATTTCTGGAAGCGACTGGAAAGCTTTGAATCGTTGCAATGCCGTGCTGCCTTTCCACAATGGACCAACAAAGAGCAGTTTCATACTAGCCTCCGAGAAAGTAGTATGGATTGATAAGCATCACGTGCACGCTGGCCATAGTCAGACCAACTGAAACCTTGCAAAATTTTGGCACGTGCACGTTGACCCATCTCAACGCGTAGGCTTTTATCTACGGCAAGTAGATGCAGCTTTTCTGAGACCGCATCTGGATCACGTATAGGTACAATAAAACCTTCTACACCATCAGTGATAAGCTCTTCTGCACCGCTGTTGCGTGTTGCTATTACTGGTAAACCCATTGCCATTGCTTGTGCGATCACTAATGCTAACCCTTCTTGTAATGAAAGCAGGCAGAAGATATCTGCTTGTGAGTAGTAGGCTGGTAGTTGCACACCTGCGACTGGTCCAACCACACGTGTATGGGGTTGGTAGATAAGTTTTTCCATACCAGGGTCCAGCATACCCACTAGTGTGAGAATTGCTCCTGAGATCTTTTTTACGGCTGGGACAAGATAATGAACTCCTTTTTGTATCGAGACTCTACCTACATGAATTACTTGTAGCTCTTCGGTATTCTTCTTCTCAGAGCGAGGTTGGAAACGACCAAGATCAACGCCATAGGGGTTTACAATCAGCTTCTCCTTTTTAATTCCTCGTGCAATAAAAGTATTGGCGACGAAACGGGAGGGTACCGCAATAAAATCTGCCTCTGCATATTCGGCCAACTCTCGCTCGACTACTCTTGTATCGGGAATCTCGATAACTGCACCAGTCTGTTGTGACTCTTCTTGTAGAATATTACGTTGCCATTCGATATGAGTAGAGCCACGTTCTACAATCGTCAACATTCCACAATCTGAAGCCTTACGTAAAGAGGAGAGACATTGACTAGACCAGCCTACAAAGATATTTGCGCCAGGTTTTAGCCTACCAGCGACAATACGATCAAAACGGCGCGAAAGAGTAAAATCTAATCGATTAGTCAGCAGTCCATGGCGATATAGTGCGGATAGTGATCGATTGAGAGGTTCATGACTCCAGACAGAATGAAAATGATCCGATGATAGACCAAATCGTTTTGCCGCAAAGGCCGGATAGCCTGTATGTAGTGCGCGCAACATGCCACAGGTTTGCAACTCTCTAGCCAGGTCAAAAGCATGAAAACGACTTCCTACCGATATATCAACACAAGGGAGAATACTATCAATCTTACTTAGCTCTTGGTTTTGTATAACACACTCTGCCATAGTTCTCTCCGCTTACAGATTGACACAATTCAAGAGTTGATAGTTATCATTGAGTTGCGAGCGTGAAGAGATGAAATCATTCGCTAGCCAATGGCGCCGGTGTGCCATTCTAGTCAATTCATTATCTGAGACCTTAAAAATATACTGATACCATAATGCACAGATCAATCCACGCCAAACAGGTGTAAGATCCTTACTCTTGCCATTAAGAAAATCCTCTACAGTTTTTCGCCAGCGTGGGTAATCTAGGATAGGACACTCTTGTGCTAGTGAGCTTTCGCTAAGTTCGCGTACTTGCTCTTGCAGGCTACGCAACCAGGTCGCTAATGGTGCTGGATAACCTTGTTTGGCAGTTCTGGAAACAACTTCATTAGGAACAATAGGACTAGCGATTTCACGTAGAATTCTTTTGGTGAGCCCACCACGTAATTTCTCGTCAGATGGTAGACTAAACATCTTTTCTACCAGACGGTAATCTAAAAATGGCAGTCGTGTCTCTATACCAAAGGCCATAGAGTTACGATCCTCATAATGCAAAAACCCTGGCAGTGTCCAGTAAGCAATGGAGTTTTTCAAGTATTGCTCAAGCGCATCTGATCCATCCCATAGATACTCTTCACGACCCTTGAGGCTAGCTAGTAGCTCCCTATTTATCCAATGCATACGTCGTTTGATGTAACTTCTTCTTGCAATTGCCCAGACTTTTGGTGGTAGAGCATGAAAGAAGATATTGGGAAAGCTCAATGTTTGGTGATCGTGTGCCTCGCGAAGACAACGCAGAGCCTGTGACCAATGTCCTTCACGTAATTTTCCACCTAGATGTACCCATAGATAGGTGGGATAACCAGCAAACACCTCATCACCGCCCTGTCCAGTTAATAGTACTGGCACACCAGCCAGGCGTGCCTCCCGCATTAGTGCATAATGAGCTGCCATTGACCCATCTGCGAATGGTTGTTCTTGGTGCCATAGCAGAGCCGGTAGATCCTCCCAAAATGTTGATGCGCTAGGAGTGTGTAGATGAGCAACAAAACTATTTTGCCGGCGCAAGAGAGTCTCTACTCCGCGTGCCTCCTCATTGGGTGGATCGGTTAATGTGGTAAAGAGATGGATCGGTTGCGAGCCACGGTAATGTTTCTCAATCAAACAGGCAATAGTTGTAGAGTCAAGCCCACCGCTAACTAGACAGCCAATCGAAGTATCTGCTCGCAATCTTATACGTACAGCGTCTTCCAATAGATAGGCTATCTCTTCAATCTGATTGTGTGTGATAGTGGATTGAGTAAGAGATTGAGTGGGCAACTTCCAATAAATACCTTTTTCCAATTTTCCGTCTTGCCAATTGAGGAACCCAGCAGATGGTAACTGTAGAATCTCTTCTACAAAGGTCTGGTCGGTATGATCGGTGATACGCTCAGCACAGAACTCAGCAGCAGCACGGTGATTTAGTGTACGATTTAAGCCTGGCAAGAGGAAGAGGCTTTTCATCTCTGAAGCGAAGTAGAGACGTCCACCCAGTTCCAGGTAATAGAAAGGTTTTTTGCCAAAACGATCACGAGCAGCAAAGAGCTTACGTGTTTTTCTATCCCAAATTGCGAAGGCCCACATGCCATTGAGCTTTTCTAAACATTTAGTGCCCCATTGAGCATAAGCGGCAAGTAGCACTTCGGTATCGGAATCGGTACGAAAATGATGGCCAAATTGTACTAACTCTGCACGTAGTTCTAGATAATTGTAGATCTCGCCATTAAAAACTAGGTAGTAACGACGATCAGCGCTTTGCATAGGCTGACGTGCGGCTGAACTAAGATCTAATATGCTCAAACGGCGATGTGCCAGTACAGCTTCGGCATTATGCCAGAGGCCGAAATCGTCAGGGCCTCTATGATCGATTAGAGACAGCATAGAGACAGTCAACCAAATATCTTCTCTTGCACCTGGACCAACAACTCCTACTATTCCACACATCGCTCTTCCATCCTGATTAGTATTTAGGGCTTTAACCGACTATAGTGCAACTGGTGTACCGCCCCACAATTTTCTTGTCAAAGCGATAAGTCCATTGTTAATGAGGTTTATAATGGATAAGAGAAGTTACAATAATCTCTTGTCAGTAATCAGTAGGGCGTAAAGCCACAGATTAAAGGGACAATGAGGAGAAATGCCTTACCTAGAGAAATAGCATTAAATCGTCTCCGCAATAATACTCACTTCTTGATGAGATGGTTCGCCTTTGGCGACGATCTTAAAACCATGTTTAGGCAGTGCATAGTCAAAGAATTCGTAATCGAGTGCAAGAGGGTGTGGTTCACCTACCAGCGGTGCCCAACTACCTTGATAGTGGCGATCTATCGCGGCCTGACTAGCATTAGGAGTCCAGATAAAAAGTTTGCCATTAGGCCGTTTCAGTGCACGTCGAAAGAACTCAAAAGTCTCGCTAGGACGAGTTAAATGTTCAAGTACATGGCAAGTATAGATCGCATCAAAAGGAGCAAAGCGGGGTTCCAACACTTCTGTAAGAGAAGAGTAGATCTTCTCGCCAAGCATCTCAACACCGAATTTGGCACGAGGGCGTGATATTTCATAACCAATAACCTGTCCAACACCTCTGGAACGCACTTGAGAGACAAAATAGCCAAATGAGGCACCATAATCGAGTACTTTGAGATCAGAGACATTTGGCCCTAAATTGGAGACAATAAAATCTGCTTTCTCAGACTTGTCAAAATTTGAGCCCTTAAAATTGTTAGATCGCATGGTGACAAGTTGTACTGGGGTTGGCAGGTCAGTAACAGTAGCCTCTTTATAATCATGTTGATAAAAAGATTCTGCTTGATTAGGATCATCCTTGGGATAACGGTACTTTAAGCTGCATTCACGACAAATACGTAGTTGCATTATTAGATGCTTTTTTCCTACCGATTCAGTGTTACTACTGTGGCAATATGGGCAGGTATTATCAGCCGGGAGACGTAAACGCCCGGCAAGAACTTTTAATGCATAAGAGATTGTTGCAGCCATAGTGTAGACTCCTTAAAATTATATTTTCGCAGTAGCACCTTCTTGATGACGATAGACAGCAAAAATTTTACTTCGTATCCAGATACGCTCTTCATTACGCAACCAGAACTGCCAAGAGACCAGCACAGTCATCAATAGAGAACCTGCACCTGAGAGTGACCAACGTAGCAACATCGGTAGCTCAGAGAAATGATGTATCGTCCAAGCAGATAAACCTGCAGTAAAAGCGATTGCTAACATTCCAGTCCATAGCCGTGCTGCGAATCGTAGATAGTCTTCCTCTACTTGTCGGCAAGCATCACGTAAGACAAAATGGTAACAGGCGAGCGCTTCTCCACAGATAAGAGCTATTGGTAATCCATTAATCCCTAGCCAGGGTATCAATAGAGCTGCTAATACGAGTCCGCCAGCATTAGCAATCAAGTAAGATAATGAGAGACTACGGTGTTGATTGGTGGCTAAGGGGAAGGCAGATGCGGCCAACCAGGGCGATTGTAAGACTAGATAAACAAGCATTAATCGCAATAGTGTGGGATCAGGAGCAAGCCTACCAGCCGTCCAACAAGAGAATATTTCTGTGCCTTCAAACCATAAACAGGCGGCAACGGCCAGGCAGCCACCAGTACTGATTGTCACTAGTAGCCGCAAAGAGGTACGTAGCTGCCTACGTTCTGCCAAAGCATCTAGTCTTGTTAAATCAGGCCAGGCAGCATTGTAAATCAAACCTATTAACTGCCTAACCATATTGGTGAGTGTACGGGTAGTAACGAAGAGGGCTACTGAAGCGGCGCCCAGTGTAGCAGCAATCAGTAATGTAGAACCATGCAGACCAATTGCCATCGCCAGAATAATAAGGGCAAAGAAGAGGCTGGGTCGAATCATCTCTTGAAAAATTTTCCAATTGGCACAGGCAAGCCCTAGAGCAAATTGCGGATAACGTCTTTTGCCATCCCACCAAGCGTAACTAGTTGTCACCATTAATGGTATCAGTTGCACACAAGCAATTGCTGGCATTGTTGGATAGATCAAGAGTGTGCCGGCAGTAAAACCGAAAGCAAGTATTCGTTGTAAATTTGCCAACCATTGTGTTGTGTTGAGATCTCCAGCAGTTCTATAGATGCTTAAACATAAGCCTGCTGGTAGAGACCAGAGCAACTGGCTGCCTAGCAGTACAATAACAATAGCTGCACTTGCTCTATGGGTCTCTATAATGTTGAGCATACTGCTGATTGGCAGGGTAACAGCAAGCGCCAATAATATCGCTGTTCCTATCAATGCAATGGATAAATAGAAGGCAAGTGCAGTATGTTGACAGGTACGATAGTCCTCTATATCACCTTTTGTATATGCACGAGTGAGCCTGTTAACAACATACATCTGCATCCCTAAATCAAGATTGGTAAGATAAGAGACAGCCGAGAAGATAGCTAGCCATTCACCATAGACAGCAATTGACCAAACCTTCAGATAGAGCGGCACTAATAGAACATTGGCGAGAATAGTTATTCCTTGTCCCGCCACCATTGCTGTCAATGCTTTTAAGATCCGCTTTAACATAGGTTGTTAGGCAATGTGCAACTTCTCATATTTCATTGGTTGTTTGAGCTGAATCTCATCGACTTTGTACTCGCTGACAACGGTAGCAAGCCATCTTTTAATCTGATCACGTGAACAGGAATCGATCGCTAATGGCATCTCTGCAAGCTTGCGGCTGATCGATTTCAGATCTGATTTTCGTGAAAGTGCAATCTTTATTTTCCTGTGACTAGTAGGTATGCTGTCCTCACCATCCAGTTGTAGCTCTTCGTAAAGCTTCTCACCCGGTCTTATACCGGTATAAATAATCTCTATATCCTCATCCGGTTTGAATCCTGATAGATGTATTAGATCGCGAGCCATATCGTCAATTTTGATCAACTCACCCATATCAAGAGTAAAGATCTCACCACCACCACCCAGAGCAAAAGATTGTAGAACGAGTTGTACAGCTTCTGGGATCGTCATAAAGAATCTGCGCATTTCTGGATGTGTTACGGTAACGGGGCCGCCACGTCTAATCTGTTCTTGGAATGTTGGTATCACACTACCAGAACTGCCTAATACATTGCCGAATCTTACGGTAATGAACTTTGTTTGTGATACTGCATTCATTGCTTGTACATAGATCTCTGCAGCGCGTTTGCTAGCACCCATAACACTGGTAGGATTAACAGCTTTGTCTGTAGAGATCATAATGAAAGCATAAATTCCATACTGATGAGCTAGATCGACTAGACGTTTGGTACCGATAATATTGTTCTTTACTGCTTCTGCTGGGTTAGCTTCCATCATTGGGACATGCTTATGCGCAGCGGCATGAAAAATCACATCTGGCTTGTAGGTAGTAAAAATTTCTTGCATACGTACAATATCATTGATGTCGCCGACCATAGGAATGATACGTGCAGATGCATCAGGAATAGTGCGTAGCAGTTCTTGTTCAACAGAAAAAAGATTATTCTCGGCTCGCTCCAATAGTATCAGTTGGGTTGGTTGCAGCTTGATAATTTGGCGACATAGTTCCGAGCCTATACTACCACCTGCGCCTGTCACCATTAACACTCTATCCTTAACCAGTTGATGTATCTTCTCTAGATCAGTCTGTATCGGTTGTCTACGTAATAGATCTTCAATACGAATTTCACGAATCTGTGAAACCTTAACTTGACCGCTTACTAGTTGATCCAGGGTTGGCACGGTCTTAAATGGTACACTGGTTGGTTCGAGTAACTTGATCAAGCGGCGTAACTGCTTGCCAGTAGCACTAGGTATTGCGATGAGTGCTTGAGTCACACCAAATTGCTGCACCAGACGAGGAGCATCTGCGACACTACCTAGTACCGGCACACGCCTTATCATTCTTCCCCATTTAGCATCATCGTCATCAAGAAACCCTATTACCTTTAGACCGAGTTGTGGATGAGATTGGATATCCCGCAATAGTGCCTCTCCAGCATCACCTGCTCCTACTATGAGAATACGATTGGTTGCCTCAGGAGTCCGTGAAACCAATCGTCTTCTTTGGCAATATCCATTGAATAGATAGATTGAGGCGCGCATAACTGCTAACGAAATGATCGTAAACGCCCAATCAATTACAATAACACCATAAGGTATCAGAATAGTTTCGGGAAAAGAACTACGTAGAATAAATAGGATTATTCCTGCTGTAGTGGCGCTGCAAGTTAGACTGATCATATCGCCTAGACTGATATAGCGCCACCATGCCTGATAGATCGAATATAGATATCCGACTAACAGTTTCACAATTAACACTACTCCAACCGTGGCAAGAAAAGGAAAGACTAGTGTATCGAGAAAAATAGGGAACTCGAATCTAGCACTAAATGCAGCTAAGTAGGCAAGAAAATAGGTGAGGATATAAGCAGTTATTATTAGTGAACGACGATAGCGCGCCGCGCTATTATGATCGAAGAAGATTCGTTTCCAGTATGTTGCCAAAGTTGAAATGCTTGTTGAGTTAGGCAGTAGCTCAAGTATCTTCTCAGCAGTCTTTTCCACGCGCTTTACCCCAAACGAGATAGTAATGTCGATTACTGCAAGCTTCTGCGCCGTTTGTGCAATTAATGTTCCTCGTTATTTGGGAGAGTGATTAAGTACTCTTAATCATAGAGCAAAAAAAGTTAGTTCTTAAGGCAGAGTTATATTTGGCTATGCCATTATGGGGAGGTTGGGGCACTATGCCTTACTAGAATGGCATAGTGTAGCAAAAAGGTTTATCAGAGAGAACAGCAGAGAATTTAACTTGGCTCTAAGACATTTTCTACAAAATTACTAACTCTTGCGGAATCTTCTTGCGCCGTCAGATGGTATTCAATCGGTTGGAAATGCTCTACACGTCGTCTGAATAGCCAGGTGAAGCCAGGCCAGAGAATGGAATTACGCCCAGTCTTATCAAGATACCAACTGGCACATCCACCAGAGGTCCAGACTGTGCCTTGCATCAGCTTATCGATTTCAGCAATAAATTTTGCCTGTACTTCTGCACGCGGCTCGATGGTGGCAATATTGTGTTTACGCATATAGCGCACAGCATCCAACACATGCGCTATTTGGCTCTCAATCATATAGACGACCGAACTATGACTCAAAACCGTGTTGGGACCTAGCAATTGAAAGTAATTGGGAAAACCAGAAACCGTAGTGCCAAGGTATGCTTTGGGGCTGCCTTGCCAGGTTTCTGAGAGCGTACGACCATCTCGCCCACGAATGATCTTAGCAAATGGCATATCTGTGACCTGAAAACCTGTACCATAGATGATAGTGTCTATCTGCCGTTCCATACCATCTTCGGTAACGATCGAATTTGCGCGCACTTCACGAATTCCTTCGCTTACTACCTCGACGTTTGAGCGCGTAAGCGATGGTAGGTAGTTGTTTGAGATAAGGACACGTTTACAGCCAATCGTATAGTTTGGTGTGAGTTTAGCACGTAACTTGGGATCAGATACTGCTTTTTCTAGATGACGTAGCGCGGTACGGCGGAAATACCACATCATACGAGGATCTCGAAAGCACACAACAAAAAACTCTCTCTTTAGGTAGATCGCTGCACGTATGAGTTGTTGAGTAAAGGGGAATTTCTTAAAGAGCAGACGCTCGATATCTGTCAGTTGACGATCATGACGTGGAATAATCCAGGGCGGAGTACGCTGAAACAGATATAACCGATCAACTTTAGGCTGAATTTCTGGGACAAATTGGATTGCTGATGCTCCTGTGCCGATCACTGCAACACTGCGTCCAGCCAGATTGTGATTATGATCCCAACGCGCAGAGTGGAAGGTCTTACCTTGGAATCTCTCTATCCCACGCAATTGAGGGACAGTTGGTTCACATAGAGCGCCCACACCTGCAACCAGGATCGTGGCAGTGTAATCTCCTTGAGAGGTTTCAATATGCCAGTGTTGTCTGGACTGATCCCAGGCAACACCGCGCACCTCGTGATGAAAGCGAATATGCGGAAGGATTCCATAGTTTGCCGCACAATAGCGTAGGTATTCCCAAATTTCTGGCTGAGGCGAGTACATACGGCTCCAATTGGGATTAGGAGCAAAAGAGAAAGAATAAAGATGCGATTGCACATCGCAAGCGCATCCTGGATAGGTATTGTCACGCCAGGTGCCGCCGACATCACCAGCTCGTTCGAAGACAGCAAAGTCATCTATGCCTTCTTTTTTGAGTTGTATTGCCGTGCCTAGACCACCAAAGCCACTGCCGATAATAGCAATCTGAAAATGGGTCGAATCTTTTGCGGACATAAAGCCTCGACTTTCCCTTACTCAAGTTGTTCTAGTTAATACGATAACTACCGCAATGGTATCATATCACCTGGAGTGAGAAAATTGGTATTAGAGATTTATTTAACAATTTCAAAATCAACAAATTTGGTGACTATTTGTTGGTTCTTCTTTGCTAGCTGATCGGTGACAATAATCTGCAAGGTATAAGCGCCAGCAGCAATATTCTGATTAAGCTTAAGAGTTCCCCCAATACCAATCTTTTTAAGATCCGGTTGATTATCGGTATTAAGAGGTTGTGCATTACCAGCAAAGATCTGTTTGTCATCACGGTATAGCAACAGTTGGGTTGTGAGTTGTGGTTTTTGTGTTTTGCTGTCTACAGTAGCATTATAAATATTACACATATACTCAAGCGTGGTAGCAGCATGAAAACTACGTTGTGCAGCCGCTAATAATTGTTGTGTGGCTACGGGGGTAAGATTTTGCTCTGCTACATTAGCGCTAGGCTCTTGTGGTGGATGAATGGTCAAAAAGATATTTGATAAGGTAAGAATACCTTTAGCCACATCAGGCACTTCTACAAGTTGGCCGGCAGCACCGATATTACCGGAAGTCGCATCACGCACCGCAGTACGTAATTGATAAAAACCGGCATCTTTGATCGGCATATCTAATGTATAAACAAACCCTTCTTGCCGTGCTTGTTGATAACCTCTATCGGGAATAGTGATGTTATGCTTACGCCCTAACTGTCCTGCTACCTGTCCATTCTCTCCATAAGCAACTGTGAGTATTTCAAAGCTAGCTCTATGGCCACCATCTGACACATTGTTAAAAGAGAGGCTTTTGGTATCTATATGAATAAGACAGCGTAAAAAAGAGCCTTCTTTAGTATCGTAGGTAAATAATGAAGTAAAACGCAACTTCAGTGAACTGGCTTCAAAAGGTGATTTCACAGCAGCTACTAACTGTTCTTCCGCGCTGCCTAATGGCTGGCGGGAGTTTTCGTAGTTTATTCCATAAAACCCTGTACGAGAGCGTATTTGTAGACCACGCCGCTTCACTTTTACAGTGACATTATGTAGCAAGCTATCTTGCTTATCGCCTTTATTCATTTCAGGGATATAACCTAACAAATAATAGCCTTTTTGATCTTCTAAGACATTATTAATACCTGTATCCAAGCTATTCATATATACGCCGCCGGTCTGTGTTGCAAGAAATTTCAAGGCAGTTTGTGAGTCATCAAAGAGATCTTGACGGCGATTCAACGCATTATCAATACGACTACCTAATTCAACATCTTGTATCGATCTACCTCCCGAGGTAGTGCCAAATCCTACCCCACCGGCGCTTCCCAAAACCCCTGTATCAGTACTGTTAGTAGTTTGTGATGGTGACTTAGGCAATGGAATATTCTCTCCACCAACGCTGTCTGCTGCTGTCAACCCCCCTGTCAGCAATCCTTTTGCATCTACAGAATAGATCACTATAGATGCTTGATTAGCGAGATTAGTGACGTTACGTACGGCATTAAGCACATAGTTATCTCCTGTTTTATTGCGCAGGCGAAAACCATCAGAGATTAAGATTACAGATTTGCGTCCTGGTAGTATCTCCATACCATGCAAAATAAAATTTAGTCCTCCTAATGTGCCTATAGAAAAGAAACTATCTACATTTTCATCAAAGTTTTCATTGAATCTTCTTAGTCCACTACTATCACCTTGATTAGTGATAGGTTTGAGTATATCTAGGCTACTACGTCCCAATGGATTCCAACGCAGTTTATCAATTGCCGTGCGCAGTTGTTCTTTATTAGTGGTAAACTGCTCTAAAGCACCACTACCACTACTGCCAGTGCGAACAATAGCAACCAGATCGCGGGGTTGCATCTGCTCATCAATAAATTTTCGTAGCGCCTCACGGGTTTTAAACATACCTTGAATGGAAAGACCTAAATCATCTACCACAAGTGCAATTGTGCGTTGCACCTGTTCTGGGCGCAAATTAATAGCAGCAATGGGAGGAGAGTTTTTATCGTGTGGGGTAGCTGCTACTACTGGACTGACACCTTCCTCACGCTGTAACAAAATATATGAGAAGTTGGTAATCTGTTGTCGTTGATTGTCTTCAAAAACCTCAAAATCATCTGGTTGTAGATCTGTTACCTGTTTGCCATCTTTATCTGTCACTACTACATCAATCTGTAACAGTCTGGTTGTGGTACGTGCTACCGTATCTTCTGCCTGCTTATCCTGTCTTGCAGAGACTAGTAAGAATCTTCCTAGATCACACGGTAGTAGTAGCAGACAACAGATAATCAGGGTAAATATCAATATTCTTTTGATTCTAGTAGTAATAAACATATTAAGATTGCTCCTAACATTGACTTATTCATAACTCGATGGCATGGTTTTCAGATTACTAAGATCCTATAGTATATATCAGATATAATAAAGTGTGCTGATAGCAATTTTGGATAATTTGGTAACTTAAGGGAACAAAATATCTATCGCTTCACATGCGCTTAATTGTCGCACTCTGCACATTTATTCTTACTCACCATATTTTCCGCGAAAAAAGGCTTGACCTTTTGGGGAAAAACTCTTAGATTAGCCTGCTAAAGCTGGGTATGGTTGTGGGAGACCTATCCGATGGAAATCCCACTACCACTACTACCAACATAATTTTTCAAATAGCTACAAAACATTGCTAACGATGTTAACCAATCTATTAGTTAAGCACTACTAACTATAATCAATTTTTAAGAGGTGTGTTATGAAAGTTAATATTAACTACAGATCCAAGCTAGCAACGGTGCTCTGCCTAATTCTGCTCACGTTTGTCTGTATCAGTTTCTCTGCATGTGACGAACCTACTCCAACTCCAATAGAAACACCGCCCCCGAGATAGAAATCTAGAAAACTTTGCTGAGGTTTGTTTCCAGCCAGCAAAAAAGCCTGCAGGCGGTATGGTTCGATGCTGCGAGTATATCCGGTAGTGATCATACCGCGTGACAACGGTCAAGACTACTATTAATCTGCTCTCCTCCAGCGCGACAGGCATAAAGACATTGATCTTAATATAGCATCTATATCCATTGACAGGTCATAATTGGGATTGATCACAAACTAATGAAACCTCCCTTGTGTATACCATGCTATGCTAAGCTTGCTGATTCTCTCCCAACTATTATTATTCACTTTTGCTATCTGGCAAAAGAAATGGATTAAAGGACTGAGTATGTCACTTAAAATATCTAATTTTGTCCTTTGTCTTTTGTTGAGCATAGGTTTTTGCCTGCTTCCTTTGGAAAAGACACAGGCTCAAGGCGCCTTTTCCATAATACACCAAGATAATGACACCAAAAATAACAGAGAAACCAACGGAAACTTTATTGTATTGGCGCAGGACAAACCAGTAATACGAGAACTTGAGACGGGTGGCAGCCATTACTATCGCATAAACCTCAACTCTGGGGAGTATCTGCATGTAATTATCGACCAGAAAGGTATTGGCATAATCGCGACGCTCTTTGCTCCCAATGGCGAGAAGTTAATTGTTGTTAATCGCCAAAAGAGTGTAGAAGGTTTAGAGCATATTTACTGGTTAGCAGCAGAGAGTGGCTATTTCCGGTTGGAAATAAGCGCTAAGGAAAAAGAGACCAAGACGGGAGGCTACGAATTAAGAGTTAAAGAGCTTAGGCCAGCCAATCCTCAAGATATCAGCCGTATTGCTGCTCAGAAGGCGTTTACCGAAGGTGACCAGGGGCTTGATCAACAGACCAAAGAATCATGTCAACAAGCTATCGAAAAATATTCACAGGCACTGCAACTTTTTCGAGCCGCTGGAGATCGTACAGAAGAGGCTTTTACCCTTAACAACATTGGCAAATGCTACCTCTGTCGAGTAGAGATGCAACAGTCGCTCGATTATTACAATCAAGCTTTAGCAGTGTATCGTGACATTAATGATCCCAGAGGCAAAGCCACAGTACTCAACAATATCGGCAAAATTTATGCAGATCTAGGCGAGAGACAAAAAGCGCTTCAATACTATAACCAGGCGCTGCCGTTTTTGCAGGAGATAGGAGATCGCTATGGAGAGGCATACCTTCTCAACAGCATCAGTGTGATTTACGCTAGTTTGGACGAGCAACAACAAGCACTTGATTATTACCACCGAGCATTGCAAATTTTCCGAGCCCTGAGTAGCCAGTATGGAGAAGCATATATGCTCAGTAATATTGGCAGGGTTTACTCTGATCTTGGTGAGTATCGCCAAGCGCTTAGCTATTATGAACAGGCACTGCCAATTTTCCGCATTGTCGGCGAGCAAAGAGGAGAGGGTTATACTCTTAACAATATCGGCAAGGTTTACGCTAACCTTGAAGAATATCAACGGGCACTCGAATACTACCACCAAGCACTACCAATCAGCCGCTCGGCAGGCGATTCCCGAGGCGTTGTGCGTGTCCTCAACGATATCGGTTGGGTTCTTGCTGTGTTAGGAGAATATCAACGAGCACTAGACAACTACAATCAGGTATTGCCCCTCTGCCTTATGCTTAACGACCGTTATTCTGAAACTTATGCCCTTATCAATAGTGGCAATATCTACGCTCGGTTTGGGGATTACCAGCAAGCCATTGATCGCTATCGCAAAGCATTAGACATTTCTCGAACGATTAATAACCGCAGTAAAGAAGTGCAAGCGCTCTATGAGCTTGCCCGTATCGATAATCAGCGCGGTAATCTGGCCGAGGCGCACACCAAGCTTGCGGAGGCAATTAAAATCATTGAATCGCTACGAACTAAAATCGGTAGCGCGGAACTACGAGCATCTTACTTTGCGACAATAAAAAATTGTTACGAATCTTATATAGATCTGCTAATGCAACTACATGAATGGCAACCAACGGCTGGTTATAACACGCTGGCATTGCAGGCAAGTGAGCGAGTGCGGGCACGTAGTCTATTGGAGTTGCTTGGTGAAACCCGAGACAACATCCGCCAAGGTGTTCCGGCAGAACTTATCAAGCAGGAGAACAATTTGCAGTTAAAGCTAAGCGCTGCGGCCAATAAGCTGGTACAACTCAAGGTTGACAAAGAGAAGATTAAACAAGTAGAAGAACTGGATAATGAGATCGCTCTACTAACCGCAGAACTGCAGCAGGTTCAAGCTCAAATAAGATACCAAAATCCACGCTATTTTTCGTTAACGCAATCGCAACCGTTGAGCCTCAAAGAAATTCAGGAACAACTCCTCGACGATAACACTTTACTGCTGGAGTATGCCTTGGGAGAAGAGCAGAGTTTTCTCTGGGTTGTGACCTCAACTTCAATTGAGAGTCATAAATTACCCAAGCGCGCTGAGATTGAAAATGTGGCACGGCATGTTTATGACTTATTATTGCAAACCAAACCCGACGGATTAACCCGCAAGACCAGAAAAGAGGTTGGTAAAACTGATATTAAGTATAGTGAAATACCTGCGACGCAGGCAGAAATGGCTTATTGGCAGGCAGCAACAAGGTTAAGCCAGATCCTGCTTGGGCCGGTAGCTGGTTCGTTAGCCTTCAAACGCCTACTTATCGTAAGTGATGGCGCATTACAATACCTTCCATTTGGTGCTCTTCCTGCACCGATAATGGATAAGAATGGTGACAGCGGAAAAAGTAGAGTTCCTCTATTGTTTGAACACGAGATCATCAATGAACCCTCAGCTTCCGCTTTAGCAGCATTGCGACGCGAATTGAGAGATCGTAAGGCCGCTGTTAAATCTGCCGTCGTATTTGCCGATCCGGTTTTTAACAGAGATGATGCGCGTGTGTTGCCGAAAAGGGTTAATAGGCGATTGAAGCGACAAAAACAGCAACCGGCCACTGTCGACTTACAAGCCTCCACACGCTCTGCTTCAACTCTTGTACCCACCTACGATGCTGCATTGGAGAGGTCGGCCAGAGAAGTTGGCATGATAAAGGTTAAGCTAACCATGCCCAGGCTGCCCTTTAGTCGCAGAGAGGCAGAAGCAATCATTAAGTTTGTTCCTCCTGGAGAAGGAAAACTGGCCCTCGATTTCGATGCTAATAAGGCTACTGCACTAAGTGAGGAACTCGGTCAATACCGCTATTTGCATTTTGCTACTCATGGCATGGTCAACAGCACCCACCCAGAGCTTTCGGGTTTAGTGCTCTCGCTTTTTAATAAAAATGGGCAGCCGCAGGATGGGTTCTTGCGCCTTCATGAAGTTTACAACTTGAAACTGTCAGCGGAACTGGTGGTACTTAGTGCTTGCCAGACGGGACTAGGCAAAGAGATAAAAGGGGAAGGATTGATCGGATTGACGCGGGGTTTTATGTATGCTGGTGCAGGTAGCGTATTGGCCAGCCTATGGAATATAGATGATCGCGCTACTGCTGAATTGATGAGCAATCTTTATTATAGTTTGTTGAGAGAGGGAATGCGTCCAGCACAGGCGCTACGCAAGGCGCAGATCAGCTTGTGTCGCACGAAACGATGGCACGCACCCTATTATTGGGCAGCGTTCCAATTGCAAGGCGAACCCTGAAAGAAATCCAGGAAAACATGCTTATAAAGGTTCAGGTTTGCTATATAAATATTGGGTAATTAGTGCTAGCCCGACAAGGTTTCAATGTCAACTTTTACTGCATTTGCTATCAATTACGCGCTTGCTTCCTACAGACCATCTGATTCGACTGTCTAGGTGCTTTCGAATGGTTTCCACTGCCGCGTTATAGACCACATCTCGACAGTTGAATGAGGTATAGGGAATTGTTAGGCATGGTAATTCACTACCTGAGAACTATTTTTTCCTTTATGAAATGAGACATGCTGAAAATCGAAAGGAGAATACAAATGTTTAAAAGAATGTCTTTCTTTATAAATTCACTTGTGGTATTGCTTTTATTGGTTATTATCCCAACACAAGCACAATCTCAATGTCCACAAAATACAAATTGTCAAGGATTTGTAGGATCACTTGGTATTGGAACAACGACACCAAATGCAAAGCTTGAAATTGCAAAAGACAATTCAAGGCCCGCCCTGTTACTGACACATCCTGATACATCAGATCCGATTTATGATAACCAACCAATTTCAGCTTTAAAGATTCAAGCACCACCTAGCCCGACCATTAGGAATTTTGTTGCTGGCTTGTGGATTGAGACTGTGGGCGGAATGGTTGATAAAGGACGTGGTATCCTGCTTAATAACTGGGGAGCTTCAGATGGTATATATGTCCAGCAGGATGGTACAGATGGTACAGGGTTTGCGATTGGTTTGACGAAAAATTGTTTAAGGGGAACAGGAGCTGTAATTGGCACATTACTGAACACCCATAAAGCACTGGTTCTAAGACAGGAACTCTCTATAGATCCAAATGCTCAGTGCAATAGTCTTTTAGAGGTGGAAGCTAGTGGGTCACTTACTGAAATGGTAAGACTGAACTCAACGGTTAATAATCAGGTTGGTATTATTAGTCGGATGACGGGAATTGATTCTAAAATACTTGTCGTAAAAGATCCCACAGAGCAAGAGGTATTTGTGCTAAACAATTCTGGCAGCGCATTTTTTGCTGGTAATATTTTTATGCGGATGCCTAGGGCAAATTCAAGCGCTTTTGTTGTAAAAACTCCTGACAATAATGATGCATTTTCACTGGATAACTCTGGCAATGCATTTTTTGCTGGTACTGTTATTATCGGCAAACCGGTAGCTGAGTCTAAAACTGAGAGTGAGTCAGGACTTGAGGTAGGTGGGCGGGTACTGGCAACCGGATATAATACTCCTTCAGATTTAAGATTAAAGGAAAATATAACTCCGTTGTCTGGAGTATTGAAGACGATTGATAAGATTCAGGCTATATCTTTTAAATGGAATGCTCAGGCCCAATCGTTAGGGTACAAAGCAGAGCATAGAGAGTTAGGTGTAATTGCACAAGAAATCGAAGCTGTATTTCCGGAATTGGTCAATACAACAGAATCTGATAGTTATAAATCTGTTGATTATGGCAAACTGACTGTAATATTGCTAGAAGCTATAAAAGAGCTAAAGACGGAAAATGAGAGTTTGAAGCGTAGGATAGAATTGTTGGAAAGCAAATAGTTGGAATAGCTAAGATAAGATCGAGCAAAGTATCGTGACTGATTAAAAGGTGCAATGTCAAATGAAGGAAGAAAGGTCATCTGTCTTTTAATCAGTTATCGATCATCCTTCTTTGAAAGCGAGCTTGGTTGGGAACATCTGAAGAACTGTTTGGAAGCAGGTTTATTTATCAAAAAGGCAAAGAAGACCTCGGCCAAATGTTTTATCTTGGCCGAGGATGAATTTGCCATCATTGAGCAGCCTCAATAGCTGCGCAATGATAACTCTTGGCCGCAACTGAGAAAACCTGCATAAATAGA
>JBFLVQ010000061.1:0-24090 GCA_040758525.1 Acidobacteriota bacterium | reverse complement strand
ACCATAGACTCTATTTGCAGACAATAAGTGGTTCTATCTGAGACAAGGAGAGAAGAGATGTTTCGAATTGGAGATTTTTCTCGACTAAGCCAGGTGTCAGTAAAGGCACTACGCTTCTACGATGAGATTGGACTGCTTAAGCCAACCTTTGTCGATAGTACTACTGGATATCGTTACTACGCGGCAAATTTATTGCCACGTCTAAACCGTATTCTCGCCCTGAAAGAGCTAGGCTTTTCGCTTGAAGAGATCAGATATCTATTTAGCAATAACCTATCTGTAGATCGCGTACAAGAGTTGCTAGAAAACAAGCAGACCGAGATTGCACGTAGGATAGAGCAAGAACAATCTAGACTAGCTCAAGTGGAAAGCTGGCTTACGCAGATTGAGCAGCAAGGCTCTGTGCCAGATTTCCAAGTTACCCTTAAAAGGGTCGCACCACAGTTAGTCGCCTCCGTGCAGGACTCACTCGCCGCTTACTCCGATGCAGGGGCGCTTTTTAATGAGATCCGTAGTCATCTGAGGAAGTATGATGTAGCTAGCCAACATGGAGCGATCTGGCATTCCTGTACCCACACACAACAACATATAAACTGTGAAGCAGTCGTATTTCTACGCGAGCCATCGCCTGGCAATGAACGCGTAAAAGTCTATGAACTACCAGAAACACTTATGGCTAGTGTCATACATCAGGGTAATGAGGAGACTTGTGAGCAGGCTTATCGCGCCATACGCTGCTGGATCAAATCACAAGGCTACAAAATTGCTGGCCCCAACCGAGAGCTTTATTGGCAAGGCAGTATTGAGCAGGATGATGACTCCTCTATTACCGAAATTCAGTTCCCAATCAAAAATATTGAGCCACTCCCACAAGAAAAGGAGAAAAGAAGATGAGCAAGTTTGAAGCAGGTCTGGACGGTGTTACATTTACCTGCCAAGACTGCCGGCTAATAGGTGGATTTTACAAAGCCGCAGGAGATACACCCAGACCTACAGCCATTTTACTTCATGGTCTGCCAGGCATTGAAAAGCACTTGGATGTTGCTTATCGCCTTCGCGATCTAGGTTGGAATTGCCTATATTTTCATTTCCGTGGCAGTTGGGGATCTAGCGGATTGTATTCGATTGCTGGCTTAACTGAGGATACTGGTGCTGCACTAGTATGGACACTAAAACAGCCTTCGGTTGATAAAGATCGTGTTGTCCTGATCGGTGCCAGCACAGGAGGACATGCTGCATTCCTATATGCCGCTAGCGATCCTCGTATTCGCACAATCGTCGGTATTTGTCCATTTATTGACCCACAAGCTTTTCACTTTCCCAAGGATATGGCCGATGAATTTGCTGGTATGCTAAATGGAGTTACTAGTCAAGATCTATTAGAACAATGGAAAAATATGCCGTCTCTCTTGGACTATCTAAGCCCATTAGCATCCAGAGCACTGCTGCTGGTCACAGGAGATAAAGACGATCTCTCCCCACCTTCGCATTACAGCGATTTTGTTACCGCACTTGCTAATGTTGAATGGATACGAAACCAAGAAGCCGATCATGGATTTAGTGCTCACCGCACTTGGCTAGTGGATACTATAACCGATTGGCTGGTTGCTCAACTTGGTTCATAACAAATATATTGATTTAGCCTAACAATTAATTGCAACTATAAAAAGGAGTAGAGACAATGGGAGAAAAATCCACCACGATACGATTTATCAATCCCGCTACGCTGGCAACACCGACTGCAGGTTATACACATGTCGTTGAAGTGAAAAACGGACGTATGATCTTTACGGCTGGACAGGTAGCATTCGACAAAGCTGGAAAGCTTGTTGGTGAGGGTGATTTTCGTGCTCAAACAGAACAGGTTTTTGAAAATTTAAAAGCTGCTTTGGAAGCTGTGGGCGCCACTTTCACAGATGTAATCAAGCTCAACTATTTCATTACAGATGCCTCGGATCTGCTCGCTATCCGGGAAATACGCGATCGCCATGTTAATACTAACCAACCACCTGCCAGCACATTGGTGGTAGTAAAGAGACTGGCTCGCGAAGAGTTTCTTGTTGAAATTGAAGCCATCGCAGTCCTTAGTGAGTAATTAGCTAATTAAAGGAGGAGAGTGTGAATGTAGGATTTATTGGTTTGGGATCTATGGGACGCGCAATGGCGCAAAATCTCCTTAAGGCTGGTTATCGAGTCACGATATATAACCGTACTCATAAGCGAGCCGAGGAACTGTTGTCAGAAGGCGTATTGATTGCTAAGACCGTAGCCGATGCTTGCCATAACGAGGTAGTAATTACCTGCTTAGCCGATGACAGAGCAGTTGAAGAGATCACTTGGGGAGAAAACGGCATCATTGATTCATTGGCTGCTAACAGCATTCATATTTCAATGAGCACAATTAGTCTAGGACTGATTGAACGTCTTAGCAAAGCGCATAACGAAGTCAAACAGAAGTTTATTGCTGCACCTGTGTTTGGTCGCCCTGATATGGCCGCAGAAGCTAGATTGATTATTGTGATAGCAGGAGATGCTAAAGCGGTAGAGAAATCTTATCCACTCTTTGAAGCATTAAGCCAAAAGAGGTTTATGGTTGGAGATAATCCTATCGCTGCAAATATGATCAAACTGATCGGTAATTTTCTCCTTGTATCTGCAGTTGAAAGTCTTAGTGAGGCAGTGGCGTTACTACGTAAGTCAGGAATGGATGTCCAAACATGTTTAGATGTGCTGACAAGTACGCTCTTTGCTTCACCTGTCTATCAGGGTTATAGCAGATTGATTATGCAACAGCAGCACGATGCTGGCTTTAGACTAGCTCTAGGACTTAAAGATATACGACTACTCTTAACTGCTGCAGAGTCATTTGATGTTCCATTGCCGATTGCTAGCCTGGCACGTGATCATTTACTCACAGGCGTCGCACAAGGGTATCAAGACAAGGATCTATCAGCATTAGCGCTAATTTGTGCCCAGGATGCAGGATTAATGAACAAGAAAGGCTAAATTTTTCCGGAAATTTTTTATGGATTTACGATCGGCTAAGATATTTATTAATGGAACAGGTTTTAGCAAAGATTCTTCTTAAGAATTTTTTGCTTTATGCTTTTCTTGTATAGCACGCGGAATTTGTCTATAAGCGAATTAATAAATGGGGGGCATCCCCCATTTTTTTTAGCGCTAACCAGTCGTACCAGTACGGGGCTCAGGCTTAAATTGGTTTTGTATAGACACGCCTCGCAAGCGCTCAGCAATGCGCTGATAGGCTTCTGGGCTGATCGCCAGATCGCTACCATCATCAAATATCGCATAATGATTCTGTCCACGGATCTCTAGACGCTCTACTCGCTTCCCATATATCGTTACTCTGGCAGATTCTGTTTTTGCCTTGGCATTGCGTTGCTTAGACATTGCTGGTCCCATCCCTAAAAACAGTTCTAGATCGCAATTACCGAACAGATCGGTAAGTATTTTCTGCTCTCTATATCTGATGATGAGTGAGATGGGAAATAAGTTCTCAGCTATCCCACCTGTGTATACCTATTCGTAGCGCAATGCCTCGATTGGATCCAGACGAGCAGCCTTCCAAGCTGGCCAAAGGCCAAAACCTACACCCAGCACAACTGATAGACCTAAACCAATTATTGGCGCCCAAAGAGGAATAAAAGTAGGAAGTATTAATTTGACCAGTTCTGCCGTACCCCAACCAAATAATATACCCAATAGACCGCCAACTCCGGTCAATGTTGCGGACTCAACAAGAAACTGCAAGATAATATCACGGCGACGCGCACCAATTGCCTTACGCATTCCGATCTCCTTGGTACGCTCTGTCACTGATACAAGCATTATATTCATTACACCTATGCCACCCACCAGCAATCCTACACTAGAGATCCCCACCATCAACATAAATATCCCGCCTGTAATCGCGCCAAACTGTTCGATGATCTCATCAGCAGTACTAAGACCAAAATTGTCTGGCTCATTGAAGCGCACATTACGGCGTCTACGTAGTACCTGGCGTATCTCATCAACGGCCTGCTTCATAAGACCTGGCTTAGCCTGTGCCATTATGAAGTTGTCTTTAAGGTTTGGATAGATCTTCTGTAGTGACTCGTAAGGTATATAGACAGCCTTGTTCTCATTGTTAGGATCTTCAGCCCCTACTAGAAAAGTCTCACGCCGATCCAGTACGCCAATAACACGATAGTTACGCCCATCGATCAAAATCTCTTTATCGATTGCACCCATACTGGGAAAGAGTGTATTGGCAACATCCTGCCCAATCACCACGACATCGGCACGATGCTCGTTCTCCGGTTCAGTAAAGAAGCGGCCTTCTGCAATGCCAATCGTACCCATACGGAAATAGGATGGTAGTGTTCCTTGTACAGTAGCACTTACCATCTCTATATCACGGTAACGTACACGTACACGCTCTACAAATGGTCCTTGATCAAAAGGCACTGGCGAGAGGAAGGGGGTCACATAAGCCAATGAGGGGCATTCATCTGCGAGCGCAAGCGCATCTTCATAACTAAGCGACTTACGCATACGCTCTTCACGAGTTGGATTAAAATTGAATCCAGGATTAAATTTGTAGATATAGACCGAGTTGGTGCCAAAAGATTCAATCTCTTTGGCAACACGCGCATCAATGCCTGATACAAAAGCGGCAATCACAATTACTGTCATCGTACCAATTACTACACCCAGCACAGTAAGTGCTGAGCGTAGCTTGTGCTGTCGTAAAGTATCAAAAGCCATCCAAACATTTTCTAAAAATGCTCTATGCATAAATCACTCGCTCATTCTGCACGTAACGCTACGATTGGATCGAGACGCGCTGCCTTCCAAGCTGGATAAACTCCTGAGACCAGCCCTACACTACCTGAGACCAACAGTGCCATTCCAACCGCAAATATTGGCAATGAAGTAGGAATTGGCGTTAAGGCGGAAACCAGTTTGCTCAATAGATAAGCGATGGTAATGCCAATCGCCCCTCCTAATAAGGCAAGGATTGTCGATTCAATAAGAAACTGCCCAAGAATATCTCGACGGCGTGCCCCTAAGCTTTTACGTATACCAATTTCACGGGTACGCTCAGTAACCGAAATAAGCATGATGTTCATAATTACAATACCGCCGACCACCAGCGCGATTGAGGTGACTCCTACCGCAGCAGTCTGGATTGTACCAAAGATATTCTCACGTAACTGATTGATTGCTGCTGGTGTGAGGATTCCGAAATTATCACTCTCATTAGGTCGTAAACGTCGTCGCGCACGCATTACTACACGCGTCTCATCAATTGCGTCTAGGTAGGTTGCAGCACTGGTAGAGACTACACTGATCTGAATAGAGCGCCTTGACCCATAGATAGACATATAGGTTAAAAGCGGCACAGTAACAAATTTATCGCGTGGTTGCCCAAAGACAGAACCGAGTGCCTTTGCTACTCCAATCACCTTGAAAGGCCGACTATCTACTTTGATATATTGTTCTAATGGATTGACACCAGGAAAGAGCTTCTCTGCTACATCGGCGCCAATAAAACAGACATTACGATTACGCGTCTCTTCAGCAGAAGTGAAATAACGCCCCTGGGCAATATCAACACGGTCAATATCAGACATATTAGCGGTGGCAGCCTCTAGTCGTACCTCATAGAGGGTGTTAACTCCCCGCTTCACCTCGCATTGTCGAAAGGCTTTTGCGCCTGCATCGCGAATCACTCCACCACGAGCGCGAATCGCTTCTAAGTCTTCCAGGGTAATCTGTTTGTTACGTTTGCGCGCCTCCGTAAAGGCTTTTACACTTGAGAAGTTATCTAATGAGAATCTCTCCACACGAAAGGCATTTGTGCCAATGTCAGCAATCTTTTCATCTACGTAACGATTAAAACCCTCGATCAGGGATACCACCACAATCACTGTGGCTACCCCTACGATTACACCTAATAGCGTCAAAAACGAGCGCAATTTGTTGACCCAAATTGCCGAGACAGCCAACTTAATCGCTTCAGAGAGATTCACGTTCTCTTACCATCCTCGTATGATTACTATAATCTGTTTGTCAAGCGTGCTTTCTATTTACGAAAACCCTACTAGCAAAGTTCTTACCCCTCGAAAACACTATAGCTTATTAAATAATTGAAGACTAATCAAAACTATCAAATCCTCTCTCCATTACGTGGCGACAATTCTATTTGTTTCGCCTATATTTTGTCAATGGTACAGGCCCTGCCCCGTAATGGTCTACTCAAGAGATCATTGATACGAGGTCAGGGAATAATAGCTGTTTTATCTGTGTTCATTTACACTGCCGGACCAGCCTCTACTACCTCAACCGGCACGGTGGCAGCATACTGTTGGAAGTTCTTAGCAAATGCTGCCGCCAACTCACGCGCCTTGGCATTATAAGCAGCAGAATCATGCCAAGTTTTATAAGGTTGTAGCAGTTCTTGAGGAACATTAGGACAAGACTCTGGCACTAACACTTTGAAGATAGGATCAGCAGTAAAGCGGACTTCTTTAAGGGCACCCGTGAGTGCAGCGGTAACCATAGCACGTGTATAAGGAATCTTAATACGACTACCTATACCTACAGGACCGCCACTCCAACCAGTATTAATTAGGTAACAATCGACCTTATGGCGGGCGATCTTCTCACCTAGCATACGTGCATAAACTGCTGGCGGTAATGGTAGGAAAGGTGCGCCAAAGCAGGTACTGAAGGTAAGCTGTGGCTCAGTTACACCACGCTCAGTACCCGCGACTTTAGCTGTGTAGCCAGAGATAAAATGATACATAGCCTGCTCAGAAGTGAGTTTGGCAATCGGTGGCAGGACTCCAAAAGCATCACAAGTAAGGAAGATTACTACTTGTGGATTGCCTCCTACCCCAGGAATAGCAGCATTGTCGATATATTCAACTGGATAGGCAGCACGAGTATTTTCCGTAATGGCAGCGCTATCAAAATCGACTATACGTGTTGATAGGTCCATCACGGTATTTTCAATTACGGCGCCAAATCGTAATGCATTCCAGATTTGCGGCTCGTTTTCACGTGAGAGGCGTATACATTTGGCATAACAGCCACCCTCAAAATTGAATACGCCATCATCACTCCAGCCATGTTCATCGTCACCAATTAGACGGCGCGCAGGGTCTGCGGAAAGGGTAGTTTTACCGGTACCAGAAAGACCAAAGAAGATTGCTACATCTCCAGACTCACCAACATTGGCTGAGCAGTGCATAGGGAAGACATTACGCTGTGGTAATAGATAATTGAGTATGGTAAAGATCGACTTCTTCATCTCGCCTGCATATTCTGTCCCCCCTATCAGGATCAGCCGTTTCTCAAAATTGATGATTACAAAAACATTAGCATTTGTGCCATCACGTTGGGGATCAGCATAGAATCGACAGGCATTGATAATGGTAAATTCAGGCCGATGATGGGCCAACTGCTCTGCGGTAGGACGTAAGAATAGTTGTCGGGCGAAGAGTGAATGCCAAGCCAGTTCGCTGACTACACGAATCGGTAGCTGCTGTCTGGAATCAGCACAAGCAATTCCATCTAATACATAAAGCTCACGTTCCTGCAAATAAGTGCGTACACGATCAAAAAGCTGCTGAAACTTCTCTGTTGACATTGGCTGGTTAACCTTACCCCACCAGATCTTATCCTTGACTTCAGCAGTCTCAACAACAAACTTATCGTTAGGCGAGCGGCCTGTACAAGCGCCAGTTCGTACTACCAATGCTCCTGTACTGCTTAATACTCCTTCACCTTTGCGTAAGGCATGCTCAACGAGTTCTGCGGTGGCCAGATTGAAATATATCTGTTGCTTGCTTTCAATACCTAAAGAATCCAATCCCAAAATCTTACACTCATCTTCACTCTTTCTCTGTACAGCCATTAATAGTCTCCTTGTTATATCAATTAATTTGGTTGTTATTAGTCTATATGTTAAGTTCCGAAAGCCCCTGCCATAGGGTGAGGATACCCTGCCTCAAGGGGAGGCGTCAAACCGACACGGTGCTCAACCTTAATCTCTTCATTGACAACACAATGGTTGATACTATATTTTCGCTGATAACAATAAGAGGTCAATAATATTTATGAGCGAACCACGGCGTGTATTAATTACCGGTGTGACAGGACAGGACGGGTCTTACTTGGCAGAGTTTCTCCTTGAGAAAGGCTATCAGGTATTTGGTATGACACGTCGCTCATCAACCGAAGGGTTTGGACGTATCGAACATATACTTCCCCGTATTACCCTAGTACAAGGCGACCTGCTTGATCAGAACTCGCTTGTCAGCGCGCTACGAGAGGCACGTCCACAAGAGATCTATAATCTCGCAGCACAGAGTTTTGTCCCTACCTCTTGGAACCAACCGGTGCTTACCAGTGAGTTCACGGCTTTGGGCGTTACACGTCTACTTGAGGCAATACGTATTGTTGATGACCAGATCAAGTTCTATCAAGCCAGCTCTTCAGAGATGTTTGGTAAAGTCCGCGAGACACCACAAAATGAGCTTACCCCCTTTTATCCACGTTCACCCTATGGAGTGGCAAAGTGTTATGGCCACTTTATCACCGTCAATTATCGTGAAAGCTACAACCTATTTGCTGTCTCCGGTATACTCTTTAATCACGAATCAGAACGGCGTGGACTTGAATTTATTACTCGTAAGGTTAGCGATGGGGTAGCTCGTATCAAACTTGGCATCAGCAAAGAATTACGTATAGGCAATCTTGATGCGCGCCGTGATTGGGGTTATGCCGGTGATTATGTTGAGGCAATGTGGCTAATGTTACAGCAGCCCGAGCCAAGCGATTTTGTCATTGCTAGTGGCGAGACCCACTCGGTACGTGAACTTGTCGAGATCGCTTTTAACTATATAGGCCTAGATTACCGCGACTATATTGTGCAAGACGAGCGTTTTATGCGTCCAGCCGAAGTTGATCTGTTAATGGGTGATGCCAGTCGTGCACATAAGATATTAGGCTGGCAGCCACGTGTTAACTTTCGCCAACTGATCGAGATGATGGTCGAGGCTGATCTGAAACGCTGGAAAGGAAAGCTCGTGTGAGCATATTAGTTACAGGCGCAGACGGTTTTGTTGGACAGCATATGATCCGCTACTTACTTGATACTGGTGAGCAAGTGGTAGCATTAACACATACAGTCGAACCGGTCTTTCCCTTATTGTCTAAGGAAGAGCGCGCTGCTCTTGAGGTTTGCAATGCTGTAGAGATCACTAATGCAGCCGCGCTGGGACCAATTATTACCCGTTTTCGCCCTCAGGTTGTCTTTCACTTAGCTGCGCAAAGTCATGTGCCTACCGCCAACTCCGATCCACATACAACTTTTCATACCAATGTGATGGGGACGTTGGCATTAATGCATGAATTATGGCGTGCGCGTGCTGTTCCACAGTATGACCCGACCGTACTGATTACCAGTTCGGCACAGGTCTATGGCAGTGTTCCCAACAACTC
Organism: Acidobacteriota bacterium; assembly: GCA_040758525.1. Classification (GTDB taxonomy): domain Bacteria; phylum Acidobacteriota; class Blastocatellia; order Chloracidobacteriales; family JADJPF01; genus JBFLVQ01. The sequence continues at coordinate 14,574 of JBFLVQ010000061.1, read as the reverse complement.
ATTACCAATACGTGAGGATGAGCCAATACATCCTGATAATGCTTATGCAGCCAGTAAAGCTGCACAAGAGATTACTGCGCTCAGTTACTTCTATGGCTATAGTATGCGTGTGATCGTAACACGGGCCTTTAACCATATTGGCCCAGGGCAGTCACTAGGCTTCGTTGTTCCTGCCTTTGCACGTCAGCTAGTAGAAGCAGAAGAGGGATTGCGCCCCCCCTTGATCAAAGTTGGTAATCTTGAAGCACGTCGTGATTTCACAGATGTGCGCGATGTTGTGAATGCCTATCTATTGCTAGCGCACCTTGGTCAAGCAGGCAAAGTCTATAATATCTGTTCTGGCGAGCCTGTATCGATTGCTACAATTCTAGATCGTTTGTGTGCTCGTGCACGCATTAAGATCAATATTGAGGTGGACGCTGCGCGATTACGTCCGCTCGATATCCCTGTACTCTTTGGTGACAACCGTCAATTACGTGAGATCACTGGCTGGCAACCTACCTACAGCCTTGACCAGACATTATATGACGTCTATGAGGAACAGCGCGCCGCAGTAGCCAGCAGGCAGAGCCGTAGTTAAAGGAGGCCAAGCATGCCTTCTCTATCGATCGTTATTCCAGCATACAATGAAGAGGCGTCGATTGCGTCGATAATTGAGCGCTGTTTGGCGGTGCGGGAAGCGTTACGACTTGAAGCTCAGTTGGATTGGGTCGAGGTAATTGTAGTAAGTGATGGAAGCTCTGATCGTACCGCTGAGATTGCTGCTGGTTACCCAGATATCAAGCTAATTGCTTACCAACACAATCGTGGCTATGGTGCTGCTCTCAAATTAGGATTTGCTACTGGCAAAGGCGATATTGTAGGTTTTTTAGATGCTGATGGTACCTGCGATCCACGCACCTTTATCCTGATGTGTCAGGAGATGATCCGCCAGCAAGCCGATATTGTGTTGGGTTCACGCTTACATAAAGAGAGTAAAATGCCACGTGTACGGCGAGTAGGCAACCGAGTCTATGCAATCATAATGAGCTTGATTGCCAATACACTGATTACTGACACAGCTAGCGGAATGCGTATCATAAGACGGCGTGCGCTCGATAAACTCTATCCCTTACCCAATGGACTACACTTTACTCCAGCAATGAGTTGTAAAGCGGTACTCGATCCTGATCTTAAGATCGTCGAGATCCCTATGCCTTATGAAGAGCGCGAGGGCCGCTCAAAGTTAAGTGTAGTGCGTGATGGATTACGCTTTCTCAATGTAATTCTAGATATCTCGCTTAGCTACCGACCGCGTAAGTTGATTGGTCTGTTAGGCTGGCTGTTATTACTGATTGCGGGGCTCTACAGCCTCTATCCGGTAGAGTTTTATCTACGCCACCATCGCTTGGAAGAATGGATGATCTATCGCCTGATAACCATTATGGTGCTTGCCGTGGGTGGCCTTAATGTTATCTCGATTGGCGAGATTGCCGAACGTATGCTAGAGGCTGCCGGATATCGTAGATCTAGCCGTAGTTTCATCAACTATATATTGGGCAGGCTCTTCTCTCAACATAGCGTACTGATATGGGGCACGGCAGCCATTATCTTGGGATTGACTATTAATCTAGGCAATATTATTCAATATATTACTACTGGTACAGTGACAGCACACTGGTCTTATATTATCTTTGGCGGTATGACTGTGCTTACAGGAATGCAATTGATCGGACTGGGACTGCTGTTGCGTTTTACTGGCTTCCTTATCACCCGCTTGCAACCAGAGACAGAGAGTAGCTTGCCAACCCCACTAGTAACACCTCAATCGAGTCAGCATGTATAGAAGAGATTAAACAACCTTTTCAGTAATCAACTACACGAAATGGTATTAGAATTTCTTATTACAATATTGATAAATTCCTACTCTATAGGCTAAACCATTCTATTATTACTTATCCATTGTGAATCCATAACGGCACTATATTTGCACTAGGCATCGTCGATTTTCCTAAATCACTTATCACAAGGGTTGGCTAACTACTTACACGATTGCGGGAGCATACGATCCATTCTTGATTGCTTGTATACCATTGCACCGTGCGGCGCAAGCCTTCAGAAAGATCGACCTGTGGTTGCCAACTGAGTTCTTGTTCGATCTTTGAAGGATCTATACCATAGCGACGATCATGGCCAGGCCGGTCGGCAACATAAGTAATAAGACTATGTGGTCGCCCAATAATATCCAGTACCTCTTTTACTAGAGCAAGATTGGTACGTTCGCAACGCGCGCCGATATTGTAGATCTCACCGGCACGGCCATGTATAAGCACTTGATAAACGGCGCGGCAATTGTCCTCGACATAGATCCAGTCGCGCACATTAAGACCATCGCCATAAATTGGCAAAGGTTTGAACTCGATGGCATTGGCAATCATCAATGGTAGGAGTTTTTCAGGAAATTGATAAGGACCATAGTTGTTTGAAGTGCGTGTAATTACAACATCCAAGCCATGTGTATGATGGGCAGCATAAACTAAGTGTTCTGCTGCTGCTTTGCTAGCAGCATATGGGCTAGCGGGGGCAAGCGGAGAATCTTCGTGTAGATAAACACCTGTTGGTAGGCTTCCCCCTACTTCATCAGTGGAGATCTGTAAAAACCGCGCTACCCCAGCAGCACGCGCACAATCGAGCAGTACTTGTACGCCTAATACATTGGTAGTGACAAAAGGAGCAGCAGCAACAATGCTACGATCAACATGGGATTCGGCAGCGAAATTTACGATTGCATCTACTCCTGTTAACGTTTCCATCACTTCTATGGGTGCACAGATGTCACCCTGTACAAAGCGATAGCGAGGATGAGTAGCAAAATCGGCGAGATTATCGATATTACCGGCATAGGTCAGTTTGTCGAAATTGATCACCTCATGCTCAGGATAACAAGTAAGCAGCAGGCGTATAAAATTGGCGCCAATAAAACCGGCCCCCCCGGTGACAACTATTTTCATAGGTCTCCTTTTAATGACAAGTGATCGACAAAAGCAAGAGTATAGAACGCTTTTGGCAATAAAGTCACGGTCGAGTATGCAGGTAGAGATTGTGGCTCTAATTAAACCCTATAGTTGGTAATTCTGTAGAAAATTAAGGAGGTTGGTTGCAATGAGAATATTAATGCTTATTGCTGGCTTGTGTTTACCATTGGTCGCCCCATTAACCATCTATGGCCAAAACATTCAAAAAATCAGCAAAATAAAAGGTACTAAGTCTAATAGTAAAATCAGGCTAGACTCGGCAAATACCTTGCACGTTGTTTATGATAATAACCAGCGTGGGAAAAAGTCAGGTGTTTTCTACCAGCAATCATCAAATAATGGTCTTACTTATACAAAACAGGTGCAGGTCTCCTCACTCACGGAAGATGCATTCTCCCCTGATGTGGCAACTGATCCTAATGGTAATATCTTTGTAGTCTGGTCAGAGATAACTAAACAGGGACGAGCAATACATATTAGTAAATCAACCGATCGTGGTAGTAGCTTTTCCACTTCTAAGACGGTCTCTTTACCCGGTCAGACGGCTCAAGCACCCAATATAAATATAGACTCTAGTAGTAATATCTTCATCAGCTATTTTTCCTTCGACGCTCAACAGACAGGTCTTTTTGCAGTTACTTCTAGTGATGGAGCAAGCAGTTTTTCTGCACCTAAACTAGTCTCTGGCAATGATGAGTTTGCCATCGGAACAACGATACTTTTTGATTCTCAAAGAAATGTCTATCTGTTCTATGGAGATGCCGAAAGTGGTATCACTTACCTTGTTAAATCTAACAATGGTCAGGATTTTAGTACCCCCCAAGCGATCGCGGAAAGTAACAATATCTTTTCCAACCCTCAAGCTACAATAGACAATCAAGATACCATCTACGTGGCGTTCAGTTCAGGAAATAGTATTAAAATTACTAAATCAGCGGATCTAGGTAAGACATTTGTCTCACCAATAGAGATTCCAGATAGTATTGGAGGAAGTTTTTCTGCCATTGTAGTAGATACGACAGGAAAACTATTTATTGCTTGGCAAGAAGGTGTTAAACCACGCACAATATTTTCCACCAGTTCGCAAGATGGTGGTTTAACTTTTGCGCCGAAGTCAAAGTTATCAACCAACTCAAATTTTTCCTTTGGAGTCTCTGGCACTGGAAACACAGATGCGATCTTTTTCTCTTGGATTAGCATTACTGCTAAGGCAAATGTAGTATTCGCAACCAAGGTAATGAGATAGGCTCTAAACTTGAGAGAATATTGCTAGAGAACGTATCGAGGACACTGCAAGTAGATCTTCTGTGTCCTCTTTATATTCTTAAGATCTTTTCTACAAACTATTATCTTGGTTTACGCTACAGGTGAAGAGGCTGGACAGCGCGCGGCAATAATGGTTTAGTATTGAGTTCAATCCTCTATACAGGAGCGTAACGGTGAAAGGAGTAGTACTGGCAGGCGGCCTGGGTACCAGACTCTTGCCGCTCACACGTGTAACCAACAAACATCTACTACCGATCTACGATCGGCCAATGATCTACTTTCCACTACAGACTCTTATCGAGGCAGGCGTACAGGATATAATGCTTGTCACGGGCGGCTCAAGTGCTGGCGACTTTCTACGTCTACTTGGCAACGGTAGCGAACTAGGATTACACCATCTCAATTATACCTATCAAGAGGGTGAGGGTGGTATTGCCGATGCGCTACGACTAGCCGAATTTTTTGCTGATGGTGAGCCGATCTGTGTGATTCTAGGTGACAACATTATCGAGGGTAGTTTAAGTGAATCGGTACGCCGTTTCCGTCATCAAGGCACAGGGGCAAAGATTCTCCTTAAGGAAGTACCTGATCCAGAACGATTCGGTGTGCCAGTCTTCCAAGATGATCGCATTATACGCATAGAAGAGAAACCGCGACAGCCCGCCTCCTCTTATGCCGTCACAGGTATCTATTTTTATGATGCTTCTATCTTCGAAATCATCAAGACACTCAAGCCATCTGCACGCGGCGAACTTGAGATCACCGATGTTAACAATACCTATATTGCCCGTGGGGAAATGACTTGGGAGATAATGGAGGGATGGTGGACAGATGCTGGCACATTTGAGAGTCTGCACCGCGCCAACTGCTTAGTAGCAGAGCAATGCCGACGACAAATGAAAGGAGATGATCGCTAATGGCTGATTTCATTGAAGCTGAAATCGTCGGTGTGGTGATACGCAAGCTGATCAAATACCACGATGAGCGTGGTTGGCTGGCAGAACTTTTTCGCAGCGATGAACTGTCATCGGAATTCCTCCCTCAGATGGCTTATGTCTCTTTGACGCTGCCAGGTGTCGTACGCGGACCGCATGAACATTCTGATCAGGCTGACTATTTCTGTTTTTTAGGACCATCAAACTTCAAAGTCTACTTATGGGACAATCGCGCCGATTCACCCAGTTATTACCATTGTCAAACATTGGTAATGGGTAGTGACAACCCTAGTTCGATTATTGTTCCTAAAGGTGTAGTGCATGCCTACCAGAATGTCGGTAATGAACCTGGCTTGGTGTTCAACTGTCCGAATCGGCTCTATCGTGGCAAGCAACGTCGTGATCCAGTTGACGAAATACGTCATGAAACCGATGTAGATACAATATTTCAGCTCAATTGATCTCACCAATGAAAGTTGAGGGATGACAATATGAAACAGATCTGTTCAAACATCAGTTGTAGTAGCAACTTGTCGATGCTGCTGAAAAAATTCCTCACCGTAACAATCTTTCTGTTAGCAATAACTTCCCCCCTGATAGCACAAACCTATCGTGGCACTGTACTGGGCACAGTCTCAGATGCAGACGGAGCACGTATTCCCGATACAAAGATTACTGCCCGCAATATCGACACTGGTATAGAACGTACCACTGTAAGCGATGATGCTGGCAATTTCGCAATTGCCGAACTACAGATTGGCAATTATGAATTGATTGTGGTCAAGGACGGTTTTCAAACTGTCACGGTCGCCAATCTACGTGTAGAGACAGCGGGTGAGCGGCGTGTTGATGTCACTCTCAGACCTAGTGGTGTAGACCAGGTAGTAACAGTAGAAGCAGATGTGCCATTGGTTGATACCACAAGCAATGTATTAGGTGAAGTTTTTCAGACACAAGAGATCAACTCGCTGCCAGTTAATGGACGTGACTTTACTAAACTGCTCACCATCAGCACAGGCACAAGTGGCGATCCTAGTGGCGCCACCGATTCACCAGGCTCCTTTGGCCTCTTTAGCGCCAATGGCAATCGTGGCCGTTCTAACAATTATCTGCTTGATGGTACAGATATGAACGATGGTTACCGTAATCTACCTGCAATCAACGAAGCAGGTGTGTTCGGTACACCAGCTACGATCTTGCCGCTTGATGCCGTGGCAGAGGTTGCTGTGTTGCTTAACTCCGAGCCGGAATATGGTCGTAATTCTGGTGCAATCATCAACATTGTCACCCTCTCTGGTACTAATGAACTGCATGGCAGCGTACTAGAGTTCTTTCGTAACGACAAATTGGATGCACGTAATTTCTTTAACGTTAAACCTGCGCCAAAGACTTCTTTGCGCAACAATCAATTTGGTTTTGCACTGGGCGGCCCCATTGTGAAAAACCAGACTTTCTTCTTTGTCAACTATGAAGGGCAACGTGAGCGTGTTGGTCTTAACAGTATTGCACGTGTGCCGGACCCGCGTGAGTTTGCTGCGCTAGGTGGTCCAAGCAACCCGATCATTGCAAAGTTATTAGCCCGCAATCCTTGGCCAACCCCTAATCGCCCTGTGCCTCTCTTTGATCCTACTCCTAACCTAAGCGTAACGACCCAAGCTAGTAATCGTATCGACTCCACTACTATTAAGATTGATCACAAACTTGGCATCAATGATCAGTTGTCAGGACGCTACTATTTTGGTGATAGCGATCAGAGTTTTCCTCTGGCATTGCTAGCTGGGAATGTATTGCCAGGATTTAACACCGTAACACCTACACGTGTACAGATCGCTTCACTCTCTTACCTACATATCTTCTCTGACACACAGGTAAACGAATTACGTTTTGGCTACAACCGTTTCAAACAACTCTTCTCTCCTGAGGATCAAGATTTCGATCCAAATTCGATCGGCCTTGTTACAGGGGTAAGTAATCCTCGTGACTTTGGACTGCCCTTCATACGCATACGCAATGATCCAGCATTAGGATCATCGATCGCTTCGCTAGGAGCAAACCTCTCTGTACCACGTGGCCGTATCGCTACTAATCTACAATTAATCGACAATTTTTCCTGGAAGCTTAACCGTCATGAAGTGAAGTTTGGCTATGAGTTCCGACGAACTTTTGTGAATGCATTCTTTGATGCAGGTTATCGTGGCCGGATAGATTTTGCCTCGCTAAGTGATTTTCTTGCTGGCCGACCAAGCGCTGGGCGAAGCGCAACCGGCGATTCACAGCGTGGCACATTCCAGAACTCTCATGGCCTCTTTATTCAAGATCGCTTCCGTATACGTAACAACATCACACTGAACTATGGCGTACGTTATGACTACTTTGGTGTGCTAGGCGAGGAGCGAGATCGTCTCAGCAATTTTGATCCGCAACGAGGTCTAAGACTGATCGGCAGTGATGGTCTATCGCGACTCTACCAACGCGACTTAAACAACTTTGCTCCACGTGTAGGAGTAAGTTGGGATATCACTGGTGCCGGCAAGACCGTGGTACGTGCGGCCTGGGGACTTTTCTACGATAATTTCTCGCAAGATTTCTTTGTTGGTCAATTGCCTTTCAACACTTTCAATCCAGGTCCCGCTTATAATCCAGTAGGAGCATCGCCAATCCTCTTCTCTTTCTCAACCATTGATCAATTGGTAGAGGGTGTACCAGTCTTTACAGATTATCTTGATTCAGATGTCTTCGCAGTCGATCGTCGTTTACGCACACCCTATGTACAAAATTTCAATATAGATCTACAACAACAACTCTTCCCCAATACGGTGTTGCAGATCGGCTATGTTGGTTCACAAGGACGTAAGCTTTACCGTTATCGAGATATCAATCAACCAACCAATCCAGCGCAATCGACTTCGCGCCCTTTTGACAATGGTCCATTTGCTCCTTCAGGCGGCACCTTCTTTTATGTTAATCAACTAGAAACGAGTGCAGCATCAAACTACAACTCTCTACAGGTAACACTAACATTGCGGCAATTGCGTGGTCTGAATGCAGCAGTTAACTATACGTTATCACATTCGATCGACAATGCTAGTGATGGACAGGATTATGTTGCTAATGCCACCCAGCCTGATAACAGCAATCGTCCTGATCTTGAGAAGGCCAGTTCGAACTTCGACTCTCGCCATCGCTTTGTTATGACCTTCTCCTACGCATTGCCTACACTGATTGCGCGCTATCCACGTCTTACAGGAGGCTGGGAGTTTAGCGGCGTATTGACATTACGTAGTGGTAATCCATTCCATGTAAACTTATTTGACGACTACAACGGTACTGGTGAATTCTTTCCTAGACCAGATCTAGTAGGTGATCCATTTGCTGGTACACGTTTGCCAGATCGTTTCCTCAATCTCTCTGCTTTTAAGGTGCCTTGTGCACTCAATCCTAATGGGACTGGTAGTGCAGGTGATTGCATTCCTGGCACTCAGCATTTTGGTTCACTAGGGCGTAATGCGCTTATTGGTCCCAAATTTAAGAACTTCGATTTCTCGATTGCCAAATCGACCAAAATCACTGAACAATTGCGGCTTGAATTGCGTGCTGAGATCTACAATATCTTTAACCGACCTAACTTCTCTTCTCCTCTACTGCCTGGTTTTGCCGTTGATGCCAGTTTCAATGGTATAGATCCAGTCACTGGACGAGGTATAGGTTTCTTACCCATTACCGTGACTCCTGATGTTGGTATAGGCAATCCTTTCCTTGGTGGAGGTGGTCCGCGCAATATTCAGCTAGCAGCTAAATTGGTTTTTTAATACCTACGAGATCCTAGAGATGATTCTCTAGGATCTCAAACTTCTTTCAACAATTCTTGATATAGGTTAATGATGTGAGCAGCCATCACCTCTTTGGAAAACTCTTTCTCGACACGGCGACGACCCGCTTCACCTAACCGTCGCATCCAAGCCGGATCAGCCAGTAGTCGGTTTACTGCTTGAGCAAAAGCATGAGAATTCTTTGGCTCAACTGTTAGTCCAGACTCTTCATTACGGCTAACAAAAGGGACACCAGAATCAAGCGCAGTATTGACAACTGGTAGACGGCAGGCCATCGCTTCTAGCTGTACAATACCAAACGCTTCGCTACGCGCAATCGAAGGAAAAACGAATAGATCGCTGGCATAGTAGTAGGGTGTGATCTCCTGATTATGGATCTCACCAAGAAAATGGACACGCTCTGCTACACCACAGTCGCGTGCACGAACTTCCAAACGGCTACGTAATGGTCCATCACCAATAATTAGCAACTGCGCATCGATATCGCGCATTGCTTCAATCACATATTCAAAGCCTTTGTAATAGATCAGACGTCCTACTCCAATCAGCAGCGGTCCACGATAACGTGCACGTATGGCAACGGCAGCGGCATGGATCTTCTCTGTTTCTGTGAACTGTGTTAAATCGATGCCATAGGGAATCACGCGGCACTTATCCCGATAGCTCTGCAGCATCTCTGAACTCTCTATATAATTTGGCGAAGTACAGATAATCGTAGCCGCACGATCCATAACACGACGCATAAATGGCGCATAGAATTTGAGTAGTCGCTCTTGTCGTACAATATCACTATGATAAGTGATCACTACTTTGTGCGCTGATGGCTTGCGGCTTGCTAAATAGCTCATCACTCCCATAGGATGAGGAAAATGGAAATGTATGATCTCGTACTGTTGACGTGAGAGCATCAGCGGCATTGTTGGACAGAGCGAGGTAGAAGCAACATTAAAGAGTTCACCACATCTGATTACTGATACACCTTCAATTGACTCGTGTGCAGTACGTGGTACAGAGTTACAGACAACGACCTCAAGCGGCACACGCTGACGGATCTCGTTGCAAAGTAGATATAGATGATTTTCGATACCGCCCATATAAGGGTAGTAATATTTGCCTAGTTGCAACACTCTCATAGTTAATTAAAAGATCTCTCGGTTCTCTTTTACCCAATTGTAGAGCAGTTCTATACCCTTTGGAGCATAGATACGTGGCCGCCAGTTAAAATCCTGGGCAGCTTTGCTTATGTCGCAGACAAAGACTGGTTGGTCACCAGGTCGCCATTTATCGAAAGAGTATTTTATCTTGTCCCCTGTAAGCGCTTCGAGTTGCGCAATCAACTCAAGTAAGGAGAGTTGGTTCTCTGCCCCGCCGCCAATATTGTAGACTTGGCCACGCACACGCTCTATATGATCAACAGCAGCAATGTATAGATCACATAGGTCGTCAATAAAAAGCACATCACGCACCTGCTTACCATCGCCATAAATGGTTATGGGATGGCCAAGCACAGCAGCAATAGTAAACCAGGCAACCCAACCTTGATCTTCTACGCCAAATTGCCGGTAGCCATATATACAGGACTGTCGAAAGCAGATCGTACGCAAACCATAGATACGTGCATAATCGCGCACATATTGATCTGCAGCACCTTTTGAGCAGCCGTAAGGAGAATGGAAATCGAGTGGTTCAGCCTCCGAAACACCCTTAGAAAGATCCAGGTACTGGTAACGTCCTACACGCTCGACAACCTCTAAATGCTCTAAGCCGCCATATACTTTGTTGGTAGAAGCATAGAGCAGAATAGCCTCTGGTAAGAACTCGCGCACCGCTTCAAGCAGATTAAAAGTACCCAATGCATTAATGTGGAAATCAGTGCGTGGATCAATGACTGAGGTGGTAACAGCAACCTGTGCAGCCAAATGTAGTACTACCTGAGCATTGCTATGCTCGCGCATTATCATACCAAGCTGTTGTTGATCACGTATATCACAATTGTAAAAGGTGAAACTGCCCACTCCCTGTAACCACTTGAGGTTTTCTACTGCGCCTCGACGAGAAAGATTGTCCAATACTACCACTTCGTGGCCATCTGCAAGATAACGCTTAACGGCATTACAACCAATAAAGCCAGCGCCCCCAGTAACAATAATCTTCATTCACTTCTCCTAAGGTGGATTAATGGGTAAAAAGCCTAGCAATCTTCTTTGATAATTACAATATTGAAGTTTTCTTAGGGCTCAGTTGCTGTCGATTGAAAAACCAGTTTGGTAATGCTAAACTGCGTTCCTCATTAAAAGGGTTTAGCGCCAATTAGTAGGAGACCAACTTTGGTCATGCTAGGCACAGCGGCAATAGTTGGAACAGGCTGTGTATTAGGCGACAACTCAACTGTTACCGATTACAGCCAATTGGGTGACAAGTTATGATCAAATTCGGTACAGATGGTTGGCGTGCCGTAATTGCCGATCAATTCACCTTCGAAAATGTTAGTATCGTTACACAAGCGCTAATCGATTATCTAAATGACTTGCCTGCACCTAACCGTACAGTTGCAGTAGGCTATGATCGGCGTTTTCTTTCCGAACAATTTGCTGCTCAAGTTGCTGCACAAATGGCTGCTAATAATTTTCAAGTATTGCTCTTTGACGCCCCTGTGCCAACACCTATGGTCTCTTATCAGGTCAAGGTAGCTGCGCTAGCCGCTGGCGTAGTTATTACTGCCAGCCATAACCCTCCAGAATTTAATGGTTTTAAGGTAAAGGCAGCATTTGGTGGTTCAGCACCGCCAGAGATTACACAGGCAATCGAGGCGCGGCTCTACCGTAGTAAACCGCAGATCGGCACGCTTATTGACGCGATTGCCGCAGGCCACATCGAACCTATACAACCATCCGCCGATTATGGTCGTCAGGTGGCTAGACTTGTCGATCTAGACCGTATTAAATCCGCTAATGTTAATCTGGTAGTCGATCCTATGCATGGGAGTGGTAATCGCTGGGTAGAACATTTGCTGGCAGGTGGAAATTGCCGGGTAAGAACTATACGTGCAGAACGAGATGCTTACTTCGGTGGGGTTAATCCAGAACCATTGGCACAAAACTTAGCACCATTAGCCCAAGCAGTACACACAGATAATGCACTAATAGGATTGGCCACAGATGGAGATGCTGATCGTGTTGGAGCGCTTGATGAGATGGGTCAATTTATCAACTCGCACCAGATTGTCGCAGTACTGCTTTTACACTTAGCACGTAGGCGTGGTTGGCAAGGTGGGGTAGTTCGTACTTTTTCACAAAGCGTGCTGATCAAGCGTATTGCCGAAAGCTTGGGGCTGCCACTTTATGAAACTCCTATTGGATTCAAGTATATTGCCGAACTTATGCTCACTAAAGATATCCTTATTGGTGGAGAAGAATCGGGTGGTATAGGTATACTCGGTCATATTCCTGAACGCGATGGTATTGTCAACAGCCTGCTACTTGCCGAAGCGGTAATTGCCAGCGAGAGCCGACCATCTCAACTACTCAGCTCAATTTGGCGCGAGTTTGGCCGCTTCTATTACAATCGCCTAGATCTACATGCCAATATCGCTCGTGGTAAGGAGTTTGTAGAGAGAGTGCGCCAATCACCACCAGCACAGTTAGGCGGTGAGAAGGTTGTTGATCTAGCCACATTAGATGGTACAAAGCTGATCTTTGCTGATGAGAGTTGGCTGTTACTACGCCAATCGGGTACTGAGCCAGTATTACGTCTCTACTGTGAAGCAACTTCAGCAGAAAAGATGCAGACAATTTTGGCGGCTGCGCAGGATTTTGCAATCGCTGCAGGCATTCAAATTTGCTGATACTCTCTCTTCAGAAGTTATTAAGCTGATCAGGTGGTTCCTCATCACCATCCAGTACACTCTGAACTGCTTCAGCAAATTCATGTTTTGGAAAGACCTGTAGGTATTTTTCCAATATTTCGCGAGCTTCATCACGCCGACCGGCACGATAGGCAGCAAATCCCATCAGAACTAATGGCTGTGGCTCATTGTTATTTAACTTGAAAGCATCAAAGAAAGCTCGTGTGGCTTCCAAATACTGCCGGTTATCGTAATAGGCGCGTCCTAACAGATCTAAAGTATTAAAACGCTGATTGCCATACATGTCCGAAGCACGCTTGGCTTCTTCAATAGCCTCTTTCAAGCGGCGAGCCTTATAAAGAGCGTAGGCGAGATTCTCCTGTGCTTCTGGATAGTCCGGTTTTACCACTAGAGCTTCTCGAAACTCAGCGGCGGCAGAAACAAATTCTTGTGCCTCGAAATACTTTACACCACGATTGAAATGTTGCAGCGCTAGTGTAGCCGCCTCCTTAGGATCAGTATTTTTTGGATCGATAGGTGTGCCTATATCATCTGGGTCGGTATTATTATCTGGTACAATTACCTTACCACTATTAGTTCCACTAGTCCCATCATCAGTAGTAGTTGTATCATCCTTGTTAATTATTACTAACAAGATTGCACCACCACCAATAATAAGCAGTAAAACAAAGACACCTATAAAGATTAAGAGTCCTCCTCCACCTGACTTCTTACGTGGCGGCATAGGCATTGGCCCAGGCATGGGCACTGGCCCGGGCGTATAAGGTCCAGGCATAGGTATAGGTGTTACAGGAGCAAAAGGAACGGGCGCAGGTGCAGTAGGTGGCATACTCTGCCCTGAATTTGGATAACCCATATGTGGACCAGATGGTTGTCCATAAGGCATATTGGCAGGCTGTGGACCTGATGGCATTGGCCCAGACATAGGGCCTGATGGCATTCCTGGCATCGGTCCGGGTGGCATCATCCCGCCTGAAGGTGGCATTAATGGCATCTGTCCAGGCATCTGACCAGAAGGTCCGGACTGCTGGCCAGAAGGTCCGGGCATAGGAATAGGTCCAGAACCTGGACCAAGCGGCTGACCATAAGGACTGCCTTGCGGACCGGATGGCTGACCAGGAAAAGCTACTGATGGACCATAAGGAGCAGTTGTAACTGTACGACCCTCGCCAGTATTAACTGCACGTGACTCACCTGTGCTTATTGCAGAACCACGTACGCCCCTCTCCATCTGATCGATAAACATTTGAATTGTAGGTGTACGTCTATCACAATCACGCGCAAGTGCAGCTAACAGTGCGGCATCAACACCAGGAGGCACAGAGACCCTAGGATTAATTCTGCTAATTGGCAAAGGCTCGTCAGTGAGTCGCTTTACCATTAATGCCTGTGCACTATCACCGTCAAAAGGCAGACTAGCAGCAAGCATTTGGTAGACAATAAGGGCAAAACTATATATGTCAGAACGCGCGTCTAGTTTCGCACCACTTAACTGCTCAGGCGACATATAAAGAGGTGTACCAATCACCATACCGGCACGAGTAAGATCATTACGACGATCCTCAGCCGATAACTTGGCAATACCAAAGTCGAGTACCTTTACCCAGTCCTGCCCATCCTTCTTCGCTATCATTATGTTGTCTGGCTTCAAATCCCTATGCACC
>JBFLVQ010000060.1:0-24094 GCA_040758525.1 Acidobacteriota bacterium | reverse complement strand
GATCTTCATTAGATCTTAAAGTTTACTGACAATAGTCGAACCCAAGGTTTTTGGAAATGAGAAAAATAGAGATCTTCCGTGCTTGGGGTAGGATTCTTACTGGCTATCGGCCAGTATTATCTATTGAAATTACTCGTGAGTGTCCGTTAAGGTGTCCTGGCTGCTATGCTTATGAAGTAGAACATCTAGGTCAGATTGGTCCCTTGCGCACACTTGCCGATTTTAAGGGACCATTATTGGTAGATAAGGTACTGGAGTTAGTATACCAATATCGCCCTGTTCACCTATCCATTGTTGGTGGTGAACCATTGGTACGTGTGCGAGAATTGGATATACTTTTACCCCGCTTAAGTGAAATGGGTATTGCTGTACAACTGGTTACTAGTGCAGTACGACCAATTCCATTATCGTGGGCTAAAATAAAGGAGCTCTATCTAGTTGTTTCTATTGATGGCCTGCCACAGGAGCATGATCGTCGCCGCGCCCCTGCCACTTATCAGCGCATTTTACAACATATCGAAGGCCATGCTATTACTGTGCATTGCACGATAACTAGTCAGATGACTACTCGTAGCGGTTATTTTGAGGAGTTCTTAGCTTTTTGGACAGCAAAACCGGAAGTTAAGAAAGTATGGTTCAGTCTCTTTACTCCACAAGTAGGCGATCAATCAGAAGAGAATCTTTCTCCACAACAGCGGGTAGCAGTATTAACCGAACTGGCTGAACTAAGAGCTAAATTCCCCAAACTAGCACTGCCAAAACAGGTAATAGATGGTTATTTAAATCCTCCCCAATCCCCTCAAGAATGTATTTTTGCCCGTTCGACAATAAATATAACCGCAGATCTAAAGAGCAGGATTACTCCCTGCCAGTTTGGCGGCAATCCTGATTGTCGGCAATGTGGTTGTATGGCTTCAGCAGGATTAAAAGCAATCGGAGAATATCGGATTTTAGGTGTCTGGCCAGTTAAGACTCTCTACCAAATATCTGAACGGATTGGCAAAATGGCAACGAGGCATTACCACGCCGAATAGTATTAACGATAAACTGAGAACTAACGTAATGGTCTCTCGCCAAATTTAGTGCTGTTATCAAAGGTAGCGCCGGTCCAGATAAGATATTCGGGTGAAATAAGCTTTCTCTGAGAACCACTATTATAATATGCGCCACGCAGATCTGCACCGCGCAGATCTGCCTTGGTCAATATTACAGCATTGAAATTGGCAGCTTGCAGGCAGGCGCCACGCAGATCAGCCTTGGCAAAGCTAGCAGCACGCAGATCTGCGCTGGATAGATCGGCTTGTGTAAGTAATGCCTCTTGTAGGATCGCTGCTTTAAGATTAGCTCCAGTCAAATTTGCATCTGTCAATTTTGCATTCGAGAGATCTACTTCATGCAGATCGGCATAACTGAGGTTTGCTTTTGTTAGCAAGGTTTTTTTAAGATTAGCAAGATGAAAATTTGCCCGTGTTAGATTAGCGCCAGCAAAGTTCGCCTTACTAACAATCGCCTTATTAAAATTTGCTGCCGCTAATTGACTACCAGTAAGGTCCGCTTCTCTAAGATCGGCGCTACTCAAATCTGCACCACTCAGATCTGCTTCTTGCAATTTCGCCCATAGTAGTTCTGCTTGTCTCAGACAAGCTTGTTGCAAGTTGGCATTATTAAGAATTACACCATTAAGATCTGCTTTATCAAGTTCTGCTCCATTCAGATTGATAGCAGTCAGATTTGCTTTTTTAAGACTGATATTTGAGAGCTTAGGTATCACCTCCATATGCTCTTTACGCCAGCTATTCCAGGCATCTACTCCCTGTGTAATCAAGTCTACTAGATCTATATTTGCTATCATTGAACTAGCATTGGATGCAGCAACAGACAATGTCGCTGCAATTGCCTCATCAGTATGAGGGAGAACTTCTCTACTTGGGTAAGCAGGCGGTTGATCAATTTTGGTGTGCGGTTTACTTACGGTGACAGGCATGCTGGTGAGAACATCTGACAATCGTTCGGCGAACTCACCAACATCCTTGGGCCTTAGTTGACGATCCTTGGCCAATGTATCTGCAAGCAGTTTGTCTAAGCTGTCGGGCAGTTCTGGTCGCAGTTTGCACAAAGAGGGTGGCGGCTCCAACATATGCTTAAGGAATATTTCTGCTGGTGTAGCGGCAATAAATGGTAACTCTCCGATCAGCAGTTCAAAAAGGATCACACCAAGCGCATAAACATCTGCACGGGCATCTATACTCTCTCCGCTACACTGTTCTGGGGACATATAAGATGGTGAACCGACAACAAAGCCTGGATTGGTCAATTGTGGTTCTTCTGCGACAATCGAGTTAGCACTAACCAATGCCAATTTAGCAATACCGAAATCGAGTACTTTGACCAGTTCACGCTCACCATCACGCTCCAAGAAGATGTTGCTCGGTTTTAGATCGCGATGCACAATACCACGCCTATGTGCCATCTCCACGGCAGCACAGACTTGTTGCATAATGGCGTTTACTTCTACAAGCGACAACTGCCTTTCACTTTTTAATTTTTCCGCCAGCGTCCTGCCTTGCAGGTATTCCATTACTAAATAGACAATACCCGTTTCTGTAATACTAAAATCCATCACTGCTACGGCATTAGTATGACGAACTTGTAGCGCTGTTTGTGCCTCACGACGAAATCGTTGAATCGCTGCCTCATCTACTCGTTGTTTATGTAATACCTTGACGACCACAGGCAGGTTAAGATGAGTATGCAGCGCGAGGTAGACAGTACTCATCCCGCCGGTGGCAATCTTTTGTTGTATCTGGTACTTTTTATCGAGCAGTGTTCCAATTAACTGATCTTGTCCATCAGCCGCCTGCTGTATGAGCAATTGGCCATCATAAGGGCAGAAGGTAAGGTTTTCCTGAAATTTTTTGTTGCATTTCTGACAGAGTTTCATCGGTGGTATTTCTGATTAACAAACCATATTTGTGCATCGGTGGCAGCCAATCCATCCAGCGACAACATACCATTGATCACAGTTGTCTCATTGCCAGAGAAGAACTCATACATATGTGTGCCATCGGCAATGGCGCCATGCGCTACTGGCAAGGAAGTCAGGTTATCTTTATTGCGTCTTATTACAACAATCAACCGTTGCTCATGCGCCTCTCGTAAAAATGCTAATGTCTGGTTATAAGCATAGAGAAGTTGAAAGCCACCCCAACGTAGTGCTGCTGCTGTACGTCGCAATTGCACCAGTACTTGATGATGGTGGTAGATATCATTATGCCACTCTGACCTATCCCACTTCATACAGGCACGATTGTCTGGATCAAGGTTGCCGGTTAAGCCAATCTCATCACCATAGTAGATACAAGGCACCCCAGGGTAAGTAAATAACAGAGTCACTGCGACCTTCGCGCATGCCTCATCTTGATTTACAACATTGAGCAGGCGTGGTGTGTCATGGCTACCCAAGAGGTTAAATTGCTGTATGGCAATCTGCCAGGGTGTGACACTACGAAAAGCGGTCATCTGTTCTGCCATCACTTCTGTAGGCAATGGTTGGTTAGTAGCCCATTCCTGCGCAAAAGCGTCTGCGATATTATAGCCAGCCAGCCATTGCAGCACAGGAAAGGTGAATCCACTATAGTTCATACCAGCATCTAGTTCATCACCTTGCAGATGTGGTGTGCCATCATGAAAATGTTCGCCTAATAGGTAGGCATTAGGAAATTCTGCTTTAATAACACGCCGTATGCTACGACCAATCTTGTGGCCAAGTTGACTCTCTCCCTGACGTGCTAACATATTAGCTACATCTATACGCCAACCATCGATATTGTAAGGCGGACGTAGCCAATGACGAAGCACAGCATCTGTACCACTATAAATCTGCTCGCGTAGACGCTCGCTACGGTAATTAAGTTTAGGCAAACTACGTACACCCAACCAACAAGCATACTGATGAGGATGCTGCTTAAAGGTAAAGAACTCTACTGTGTGTGCAGATGCATCTGCTTGTGCGGCGGTAAACCAGGGGTGCGAAGAGCCACAATGATTTACCACAACATCTAAGACAAGCCGCATATCACGCTTATCTAGAGCAGAACGTAACGCTGCCAGGGCGGCATTACCACCTAGGTGTGGATCGACTTGATAGTAATCCATACAGTCGTATTTATGATTACTCGGTGCAGTGAAGATTGGGTTAAGATAGAGCGCATTAACACCTAGTTCTTGCAGATAGTCTAACTGCTGGATAATACCGGCTAAATCACCACCAAAAAACTCCATTCCACCAGCTTGCTGATATGGACGTGGACGCTCACCCCAAGGTCGCGCGATCACAGGTTTGCCATAACAGAGATATTCACCATTACGTACATTATTGGTAGGATCACCATCAGCAAAACGATCAGGAAAGATCTGATAGAAGACGGCATCTCGCACCCAGGTAGGAGTATGAGGATGCGCCAATAGCTTAAAATCAGTTACATCCGTAGGGTTATGGCGCATAATTCCAGCCGCATTGAACCACCAACCACCCTCATCAGTAAGTAATAAGAAGCGATAACCAGTCCTAGGCATACTTATCTTGATCTCAGCTTCCCACCATTGGCAGACAGTATCAGCGTTGATCTGCCGCATAGGTGTCATTGCCTGTTCGCCATCCGGACAGGTACGCACAAAGACTCGTTTAATAGCAGTATTGCGACCAGTACGTAACCTGAGTAATGCATGGGCATTAAAAGCAAACTCCTCACAAGTGACATAACAAGGTGAGGAGTCATGGTGTACGAAATGTGTCCAATCTAATTTCAAACTTATGCCTCTCAATGCTTGGTTTCGCTGCTACCAGTAGTGGAACGCTCGGAGAGGATATCTCCTTCGCCTAGCTTGCGCTTAAATAGTTCTAGTGCCATACCATAACAGATCTGAGCAGCGGCTGGATCATAACGGTAACCTTCATCACGAATAAAGGCATGCGCAGCATTAAACTCATGCCATTGGAAGTGTATACCAGCATCGCTCAAGGCATTATAAATAATCGCACGACCTTCGCGAGGGACATGAGGATCTTGACGGCCCCAAATCATCAACAGTTCTCCTTTAATCTCACCTATACGATCTAGCGAGTTATCATTCTTGCCTTTACCTAGGGCACGTTTATGTATGTCAGTGGCATAGAAGCAGGTGGCTGCTAGTACATCCTGATTCATTGAGGCACGAAAGGCGAGATGACCACCGATACAGATACCCATTACAGCTAACTTACCGGTACAATGTTGATAAGATTTAAGAAAATCTAGCGCGGCACGTGCATCACTATCATAACTTTCCAGTTCTTTAGTGACTTTATGATTGTTGCCACGTTCAGCGCCGGCTTCGTCATAAGCTAATACTGTGCCAGCGGGTTCAAGTTCATGGTAGATCTCTGGTACAACAACTACGAAACCATGACCAGCCATTAGCGCCGCTGTACGCCGTATAGGGCCAGTAACTTGAAAGATTTCCGAGTAGAGGAGAATGCCCGGATAGCGACCTTCGGCGACCGGACGCAAGATGTAGGTTCGCATAGGCCCTGTAGGGGTCTGTATATCAACTGATTCATTATCTTTTATGATCATAAGCAGTCTCCTATTTGTCAATGATTAGGGCAAACTCTAAGAAAGGCTGATTATACTCAAGAGAGAGAAAAAACACACACCATTTCAATCTTGCTTACCAAGATCTATCAGGAACTGTTTGGTTTCACCATCTAGTCGGTAACAACTAGAAGCTTTATCGTGCATACGATCTTCCCAAGCTGTCAAGAAATAGCCAGCGTAGATAAGATTATCTTGTAAGAATACCGAATAATAGTCTGGTTCATTACTACCTTCACGGTAAGCAGTAATAATAATTTCCGGTTTCTCATAAAATTTATACTCAGTATGTTGCAGAGTTGTGAAGAGTGTCTGTAGTCTTGCGATTTGAGCAGTATTAAGAATTTTACCATTGTATTCAATACGGCTATAGACAGGTAGTTTCAAACCCTTTGCTCCTGTATTATCTGTTGGTGTGCAATAGCACAATGTTAGTGCAGTAAGAAGTAGCAAAGACAACAGGCGCGAATTAATAGTCATCTGCATATTTAATACAAGTTGTTAAATGTTGCTGATAGATTATTCTATGCTAGTGATATTGCCAATAGATTTTTTCCCCTAACTCGCGCAACTCTACCGGATCTGTTGAACCTTTTTCTAATCATTTTCCGCGTTATCTTACAGGAAAAGAGAATCCACATGGATTTCTAAAATACAACTGATCTTAAGGAGATTTCTGTGAAGAAAGCATTGTTGTTAGTATTCAGTTTAGCTTTGTTAACTGTGATTGCTCTAAGCTTGACGGCTATTATACCGGTCACACAGGCTGGTGCGTCGGCAACAAAGTCCCAAGAAGATGTCCAAGCTAATAATAATTTTAGTATTGCAACACTAGCAAGCGGACCAGGCTTTAGTATTAATTTGACTGGCAGCACAGTTCAACAGGGAACTACAACACGTATTCCTATTGCGTTGGTTGGTCAATTCAGGGTTAATGCAGATGGCACAACTACTGGTTCACGCACCTTAGTTACTCCTGCAGGACCTGTTCCAGGTGGTGACTTTAGTTGTCAGACGACCGAATTTAATGCAGCTACTGGAGTTGGTAAATTTGCTTGTTTAGTGAAAGATGCTACTACGCCTCCCAATGGACGTGTAGACACTTTTCAATTTGTTATCAACAGTGGTGGCAGAGAGATGCAATTAGTATTGATCGGTGGTGTGCCAGGTGCAGTTGTCAGTGGTGTCGCCAAAGCACAACCTTTTTAACTTTAATTTATTAGCTAGGGTAGCGAGTTTGTGAATGAAACAGTGCGAGTGGAATGATAACCCTTCTGCAATCGATTGTTAGGATGCTATCCCCACTCGCACATCTATTCAGACAGTGCGTTGAATAGGCTTCTGCTCGATAGGTACTGCTGTGTCAGAATGTGGTGGCCCTGCTTGTAAACGGTGACCAGTAATAAGCCGCGCACCCCGCTGATAGGTCAAGTAAGACCATAGCCAGTTAAAGATTACAATAAAGCGATTACGGAAGCCTATAAGAAAGAAGATATGGATTGCCAGCCAGATAAACCAGGCAATAAAACCGCTAAGATGTACTCGTCCAAAGTGGGCCACGGCTGCTGAGCGGCCGATTGTCGCAAGATTACCTTTATCTTGATAATGGAATGGTGAGCGTGGCTTGCCAGCCAGGGTGGCAATAATCATCTCTGCCACGGCACGTCCTTGTTGCATTGCTACTGGCGCAATACCCGGCAATGGTTTGCCATCTTGATGTAGAAATGCGGCGGCATCACCAATGATAAAAGCTTCTCGATGACCTGGAATCGATAGATCTGGCTCAACAAGCACACGACCAGCTCGATCTAGTTCTACACCTAGAGTCTGTGTTAATGGAGTGGCACGTACCCCTGCGCACCATAACACTGTTGCCGATGAGATAAATTCATTATTCAGGTGCACACCATCTGCGTCTATTTTGGTTACCATAGCCTGTGTGTGTACTTCTACACCCAGTTGTTGTAGTTGCTGGACGGCTTTCTCGCTGAGATCCTCAGGAAAAGTAGCGAGTATGCGAGGGCCGCCTTCTAGCAGTAATACACGTACCGAAGATGGATTGATCGAGCGGAAATCACGTGCCAAGACAAATCGCGACAATTCTGAGAGTGTACCCGCCAACTCTACCCCAGTAGGTCCAGCTCCAATCACAATAAAGGTTAAAAGTCTACGTTGATGCGCTACATCGATCTCACGTTCAGCGGCTTCAAAAGCAAGCAACACACGTCTACGTATCTCAATAGCATCATCAATATCCTTAAGACCTAGCGCATACTCTGCCCATTCATTATGGTTGAAGTAGGTTGTCTGCGCGCCGGTAGCAAGGATCAGATAGTCGTAGTGGAGTTGGCCATCACCAAGCTTTACAATCCGTTCAACTAGATTTACAGCAGTGACTTCTGCAAGCAGCACAGTTGTGTTACGCTGTTTTCGCAAAATAGTGCGAATTGGTGAGGCAATTTCAGCAGGTGAGAGTCCTGCCATTGCCACCTGATAGAGCAATGGTTGAAATAGGTGGTGATTAGTACGATCAATAAGCGTAATACGCACAGGTGCATGTTTTAACGCTTGTGCTGCTGTAAGACCACCAAAACCACCACCGACAATAACGATGTGCGGTTGACTGTGGACAGTTTCTCCCATTATCACTCCATCATCTCCTCATACGCAGGCTGTGGCGGCCAAGCAATGAGTAGATTGTCATATAGTCGTGCTTGAGCTTGATCAGCGCCTGCAGATGGCGATTGATCGTTTTATAGTCGTGGCGTGCAAAAGGACCGGTAAGCGCAGCCTCTGTGCCTGACTGAGTGATGTTGTGTACTGTACCTTCGATCAATGGCATCAACATCTCCATTGCACGACTGCGTTCAATTTTACATTCAGCAAGCAACGTAAGGCTGATATCAACTAGCGCAACCAGATGTCCACACGCCATCACCGCGGCAGCGTGATAGATAGGCTTCATCTTTGCGTCAATATACAAAAGCTTGCCATTGACATGGCGAGCAAGCCGGCGTGCCAGACGCACTGCACGTGCATCACCTTCGATACACCAATGGACACCATGTAGCTCTGTGAGTTTGCTAATAGGAGTAGCGAAGCTCTTGAGTGGATGTAATGAGCCTGTTGCTGCACCCTGTTCACTAAGAGGGGCAAGCAGTTCTGAGCCGAATGCGCCACTACAGTGTAATACAACAGTGTGTCGCCAATTCTGATCACGTGCCGCCAATTTGGCAGCAGTCTCAACAATGGCGTCATCAGGAGTGGCGATAAGTAACAACTGTGGAGGAGGGAACTTTTCATCCACACTACAGACTTGACGGGCACCTAAACGTCGCGCTGCTGCACGCGCAGTCGCAGGGGTGCGTGCCACTACCGTTTCTAGCTCGTAGCCCAATGCTTTGGCTAGTCGCGCAAGTGTCTGCCCAACCCGACCAGGGCCAATGATTGCGGCGCGTGCGCGCTTATTACTACTCATCGCCACAGCCCGAATGATCAAGAAATTCCAATGAAACTTCGGGTTCATCGGGAAGGCTATCAATCCAGCGTTCAAAGCGTTCGCGTAGCTCCTGCTTGGTGGTGCGACCGCCTAGTTGCACGGCTGGCAAAACGCCAATGGGCGTGCGTGCTTGTATCTTTGCAAATGCCTCGTTGAGTGCCTCAATCGTGGATAGAGTGATCTTATGAGCTTCACCATTTGAGATTGCCAGTAGAGACTTGAGTTGTTCGGCCTCTTGTGAATTCTGACCAAATAGCATTCCAATCTGCGCACGATATTGTGCAAGCAACTTCTGATGATAAGTTGTGCCATGTTCGATCACTGTCTTTAATACCTCTAGAGCAATAGCAGGATTGATCGTGTAATTGATACGGAAGGTACAGGCGCAAGAGGGTTGATGCTGCAACATATCACGAGTAGGTAGTTGACAGGTGCTCTCTTTGATCTTACCAATCAACTCAATAGCCAGACGATAGTAACGACGATTGCCAATTGAGAGCTGCGAGAGCAACTCGAAGGTACGCCATTGTTCGCTCGAAGATAGCTCGACAAGCGCATTAGCAGTTGCTTGCATACCCATGATGTTGTCATGCAGAACACAGTAGAAGTCTATGTAATGAGAATGGAAACTACGATAGACGGTCTCGAAGCGCAGACGCTTCTCCTCATCAAATAGACGCTGGGATTGTGTGAGAAAGCCGATCAATTCACGCCGCTCTGCTTCAATCTGTCCATCTGTGGTACGTTCTGCGGCAAGGATATAATTTTTTGTCTCCAGATAGAAGGGCAGCCAATCAAGAAAGTTTATTAACATGGTTAGTTCATGCACAGCATTGATATAAACCGACTCGCGCAGGTTGAAGGTATCTATGATACGTGATAAACACATCTCCAATGGGATCTCTTCATTAAGAGTAGCTTCGATTGCCTGTGAGATAGCTTCGAAGTAGCGTTTACAGGTAACAATGCTCTGCCATAAACGTGTTGTAAGCACATCGGTGGGTAGATCCTCTAGTCGTCGCACTAAACCTAGATCCAGCCAATTCTGTCGCCAATGGGCAAGGGCATCACGCATCTGTCGGCGACCATGTGGACTTACTAGATCAACTTCACCTTCATGTGCAGTAAGCAGCGCGCACCATTCCATCAGTAGCTTAGGCGGGTAGTTAATGGTAGCAGGCACGCGTACTTGTGTATACTGCTTGAATTCGGCCTCTACAGAAAGCTGTGAAGCGCCTAACGCACGATTGCCAGTATCATCGACCAGTTCTATACGCCAGGCGGCAATGAGGGCAAGCAGAATAAGTCTTTGTGCCGGTGGTTGTAGGCCAAATGGCTCGCGCCGTAATGTGCGATAGATTTCGCTCATAGGCACACTACTTTTTTCTGCTGCTGCTACTAGTCGTAGCACTTCTGCGACCGCTGGGTAGGGGGTATTATTGTCTAGATCAAGCCGATATTCACCATTTTGTATGGAGACAAGCTGCATAGGCAGCGCATAGGTTTCCGCATATGACTGCACAATTGGCGAGGATGGATTAAGGCCACCAAACAGACCTACCGCCAAGCGCAACACTTCATATTCAGTGAGCTGTTCTTTGAAATGGGGATGTTGTGGATAGCGTGATACCAGCGCATCACTAATTGTAGGCAAGATCAGATCTATTACGCTGGCGCCGGGATTGGCAGGTGTATCTATCAAGATCAGTCTCTGTGAACCAGGATTGCGAAAACGACCACCATCAATATAGAGTCGGCGGAAGATCACACGCACCTCAGCATTCAACTGCTCAGCAGACTTTAGATCCAGCCCCTCTTTAGCGAGCGCTTCACCTTGTAGACGTAAAGCTAGTGCTCGTTTGAGTGTGGCAATATCTTCGCTAGAGGGTCGGCCAGGCAGCCAATAGAAGAGCGTGGGTGGAACGAAGAGAGGCGCATCACTAGGGATACTACTGTTGATACCAATCAACGATATCTGCCAATCCCATTCACAAACCGCAGCATTGCTGCTGAGATCAGATGGTAATGGGTTTAGCTCTGTCTCTGTATCAACTAGTACATCGATCATAGGGAGCGAATCATCTTCTTCGGTTATCAGTCCTTCTGCGGTGGCAAGATCTATACCTAATGCTATTGCTTCGATCTCGGCAGTAATAGGTGGTGATATTGATTCAATAGGCAGCAATTCTACATTACCACCGAACTTAAGCAATCCACGCCGCATGGTGCCTCGCCAGGCTAGAGAAAATTCTGCGCGTGAGGTTAACAGTTGTGTGCCACTCCCTTTTAATGGCCAGTTGGAGAAGCACTCTCCACCCATACCGACTAGCAATTCGCCTAGTCTGGGATCCTCGTCAAGAATGGCATAAGCGGCATCATCGAGTAACTGATTAGGAGAGACAGGCGACTCTATGATGAAACGATAGGAGCGTGTGCGTCCTTCCTCAAGCACTTCGATCGCCTCAGGCGCAGATTCTGCGAAACAGTCGACGATCTTGCGCACCTTCTGATAAGCCGCGGCAAAATCCCTATCATCATAAAGCATCACAGAGTCAGCGAGTTTGTTAGGTGTTACCGCTTTGCCACAGAGTGAGAAGATAAAGAGAGCCTTAAGCGCTAGTTTTGCCCAGAGCTTCTCATCAAAGCCGCCTAGTTTGGGGATACCTTGTTGAATGATATGGTCGTAGGCAGCTAACACAGTGGCGAGTTGATCATTCTTACGTAGATCGAATTCGAAGCTATCAAAGAGTTCATCCAGAGTTGAGAGATTCATTGCCCGCCGGCTCATCGCACGTGAAGCAGATGCATTGATAAAGCCAAAGAAAGTAAAGCTGCGTGAGTAAGTACGCAGCCCTGGCGACACTTCGAGTACGGCTGGGTGTATAGGAAAGAGGGCAACAAAATCCTCACGCGACCAAGAGAACTGTGGCATCAGTCGTAACAAGTCGCTATATAGCATGCTTAACTCACTACGCTGACCCTCATTCTTCTTAAAGATATGGCGATCGGCAATGTCGCGTAGATTAATGATATTGACACGTTCGATCTTAAAATGTGCAATCAATTCATTGCCAGTTTCGTTAAGTAGATCCTCATCAAATGTTAGGATAAGAGCTTGATTCTGCTCACGAAAGCGTTCTGCAGCCCAATTCAGCCATTTTATCAACTGAGCACGTACACGCCGACTGCTACGCATTGCTGTGCAAAGACCATCAATTAGTAGAACCATCACCGAGCCAGGCGGCAACTTCGATTTAATCAGCTTGAAGATGCGCTCGCCAGACATTGATGCTTCCCATTCGGCATCGCTAAAGACAAGTGCTGAGTGCTCACGTGTCGCCAATTCCTCGCGTAATAGGCTGAGTAGATCGGGCGGATCCTCACTATCCAGATATAACTCCATAACAAAGAATTTTTCATGAGCAAGCTTACCTGCGGCAGTACTAATTGCCGGATCACGCAGTACTGCCGCCAACCCTTGATTTATTAATAAGGCGCGTATTAGGGCAATCAAATGGCTTTTGCCTACGCCACGAGCGCCTGTGATAAGATATGGACCACGTTGACCAGCGAGTGCCGAAAGTAGGTTACAGATGTTCTCACGTAGTTGATTGGTGAGTTGGTAGGCCCGTACTACTTGCTCCCCACTTACATTTTTGAACTGTGTCAGTTGTGCGAGGGATTGCACCTCGACATAGGCTTTAATCTGTTGTGCGGGCATAGGCCAACCTGTTTTTCATCACTCAATTATGAGGAACGCCTGTGCAACTCTATCATAGTCCCAGCAGAGGCTGCAATTCGAGATTCAAATCTTAACTGGGATATTGAGAGCTTCTACAGGCTCAGCAGCCCACAGCCTGGCATAAAAATTGATTCAGAAATAATACAACTTTTTTTTTAGTTAATAAAACCTTTACAAATACCTGAGAACTGAAAGTGTAATAGGAGGATCTACATGGCCTTAAAATCATATACAGATCGTAGCCTGCCGCGGGCAGAGCACGGTGCAACTGCTGCCCTAGAACATACTTTCGATACGATAAAGGATGCCGCCTACAAGGGTTTGCATCTAGGGATGGGGTTAGCGGCAATGATTTCGGAGAACATTGGTAACTTTGTTGAGGATACTGTTAAGCATGGCGAGAAAGTGGAAAGACAACAACTCCGGCGCCTCAGCTCGATCCGCAGAGATATTGCTGATGTCTTCTCATTTGGCAGAAGTACCTATCAACGTGCTCAGAATACTGTTGAGAATACTATTGAGGATGCGGTTGAAGAGGTTGTCGAGGGATTGGATATTCCTAAGAGATCTGAGATACGCCGCCTCAGCCGTAAATTGAATGAGATAAATAAATCAGGGGCTCTGAAAATGCACCGCCGTCGTGGTGTGAAAGCGAGTGCTGCTAGAACAGCAGGACACACTGCGACACGTAAAGCTACTGTGAAGACGGCTGCACGTACCCGCGCCAAGCGTGCTAGAAAATAGTAACGACCAGAAGAGCTAAAGGCGCGCAGACAGTATGTCCGCGCGCCCATACCCAACAACTACTAGTGAATACTTACGACTTCGAGCGATAGTTTTTCAATACTCTTACTTTGATGTTGGAGTAGTCAGTACTGACTTTCACACGATGTAGATCATCGCTCTCATTGGTGCTCTTGTAAGAGATCAAATACTGCTGATTAAGCAGTTGATTAAACTTGGTCAGGGGTGCATCGAAGGTAACAAAGCCTGTCCCCATAAAGAAGGCTTCTCCACCAGTCTCCTCACTAAGATCATATAGACCATTCTGGCCAGTAAAAAATCTGCGTCCACTGGCTGGTGGCGCATAAAGCGAGAAGATAGTGATATTTTCTTGTTGTGCCACCTTAATGGCGCGAGACAGATGTATGTCAGAGACTGCTGAGCCAAATGTACCTTTGGAGATAAAGAGGATCTCGTTACGGCCTTGATTGAAGCCATTGAACTGTTTCATTATCTCAATAAGTTGTAGATAAGGACTGGTAAAACTACGGGAAAAACTATTGACGATGCGTAAACGGCTGGCTGCTAGTGCTAAGTCTGTAGTAAAGCTTTGGCGCTCCTCAACAAAGTTACCATTCAAATAAGCGATCATAACTTGTGAACCGGCAGGCAGTTCACGCATGAAACTCTTTAGCGCAGGAATTTCATTATTGACTTGAAGGCCATCCTCAATCACAAGGGCCAAATTTAGTGGTGCTTGGGTGCTGGTAGCCGGTACTACAGAAATAACTTCTTGTTTGCTGCCATCTTCCATAACGATAAAATCATCGCGGCCAAGCTCAGGTAGGTTAGTCTGCTGTTTCTGTTTGACGGTTACGGTGATGGTTTTAACACGGGCTTTGTCGGCTGCCCAGACGTTATTGGTTAAATTGCTGAATCCTAGGATGGCAAGAAGGATAAGGGCAAGTTTGATGGTTTTCTCGCTTAACATAATCGTCACCTCCGTTATCGATAACTAATATAAATTGTTAATATAGCGGACATTAGTATTAAAATGTCCATTTCTCTCTAAATCCGCCCGAACCCTGTACAACTTCCGTGCCAGCGCTTTGAAAGCTCTCTTCATACTGATTAAGCCATTCTCTGCTAAATAGTTGTTGGTAATCCCCAAAACTTTTGTGAGGATCTAATGATCGTTCTGCTTAACCAATGGCGGCACAGCCTACACGATTTGGAGTAGTTAGCAGTAAGTAGATAAGAAAAACTAGTGACGCGGTATTTTTTGCTCTCTTCCAGGGTCTATAATCTATGTCAGCTATCCCCTGGCGTTGCTGATTCAGGAAAATGAGGAATAGATATGAAATGCCCCGACTTTAATACACTTATCAATTATGCCAATAGTCGGCTTGAGATTGGTAATTCAGACGAGCTGGCCAAGCATATTGATTCTGGTTGTTTGGCTTGTCATGAAAAACTTGATTGGTATCAACGGGTCAAACGTGTGAGCGAGTATGGGGCATTAACTGCTCCACCTGAAGAGTTGGTCCAGACTGCTTATAGAATCTTTCCCGCAGAACAGCCGCCAACAGCCAGTAAGGGATTGTGGGAACAACTGATCGCAGTGTTGTGCTTTGATAGTTTCCAGCAACTACAACCAGTCGGCACACGTACCACCACAACACAAACACGCCAGCTACTGTTTCGCGCTGGCCATTATGATATTGATGTAATGCTGGAAACCACCAGCAAACAGACAATCTCCTTGCGCGGCCAGATTATTGCAAATACCCCCGCGCAGTATACAGAGAACTACAATATAGAGTTAAAGGGTGTAGAGAAAGTTTCCCATTTCACAACTGCAAGTAATGATATTGGTGAATTTCATTTTCCCCAAGTGGAACTGGCCCGTTATGAGATGCGCATCGCCAGTGAGCGGCTAGAGATCCTGATCGGTACTATCGATTGTAATTGGCAGCACGACTGACGACACAAAGAGATATTGTGGCGGAGATAGAACAGGTAAGCGAAAACCAGGCTACCCATACATCCAACTTTCAATTGGATGATAAGAGTTTTATTGTCTTTCAAGACCAGGATCTTGCCGTCCTTAAAGCAGAAGTAGATCATCTTGTCAATGTCGATCTAAACCGTGCCGAAGCGCTTGCCGAAGCTATTTACCAACTTGGTCAGCAACGCGCCGATGCGCGCTCACTCGCCTTTGGAGAAGCGGCAAGAGCACGTATACACCATTATTCTGCTCGCTATGGCGAAGCAGAACAATGCTATCGGATCGCAATAAGAAAGCTCCATGATAGTGGCCAACATGTTGAAGCCGCTGCCATTGAGAAACAGTTAGTTGAATGCCTGATGTATTTAGGCCGTTATCGGGAAGCTTTTGCCGTAGCTGCACAGGCTCGGCGTACACTGCGTAGTGCTAGCGAAGCGCGCCTACTGGCTCAGTTGGAGACAAATGTTGGCAATATTTACCATCGCCTAGACCGCTATCGCGAAGCCCTTGTCTGTTATGATCGGGCACGTGAGATCTTTGCTCATTTAGGCGACAATATTGCGCTTGCCCGGGTCGATTTTAATCGTGCCAATATCTTCTCTAACCTTGATGAGGTTCATCTAGCCCTACAACTCTATACCCACGCTGCTACTGTCTATCGCCAACATGAGATGCATTTTGCTGCTGCTCAGGCGGATTATTCCATTGCCTTTATACATTTTCTGCAAAGCCGTTACAGTGAATCGATCAAGCGACTATGGGCGATACGCGTCGTACATGAGCAACTTGGTTATCTCTCTAATGCTGCCCTTTGCGACCTAGATCTGGCTGAGATACATCTACATTTAAACACTTTTGAGGATACTATCGAGCTGGCTGAGAAAGCGCTCTCCGCCTTTAGTCAATTCAAGATGCGTTATGAGGCCGCTCGTGCACTCGTCTTCACAGCGCTTGCCCATGCTGGTCGGCAAGAGTTTGAGCAGGCAGAATGGGGATTATTACTCGCACGCGAGATGTTTATTGAAGAGAATAATAGTATCCATTCAGCACTCTGTCAGCTCTACCTTGCCTCAATACGACTAAAACAGGGTCAGCCCTCACAAGCGATCGTAGATGCTACTGCTGCTCAACAGGTGTTTCGTAAGGCGCGTGCTGTTGTTAAAGCCAATTATGCACAATTGCTACGTGCCCAGGCCCTCTACCAACTGGGTGATATCGCAACCGCACAACAGCTTATACGTGCCTCCCTACGTGCTATTAAGAACAAATGTGCACTCTGGCTTAAATACCAGCTCTATTACTTGCTAGGTGAGATCGAACTAGCTACTCGCCGCGATAACCTAGCACTACAGTCTTTCCGCCGCGCTATAGAATGTATAGAACAGATGCGTAGCAATATTGGCGCTGATGAGTTCAAAGCTGCCTTTATTAAAGATAAACTGCGTGTTTATGAGGACGCTGCACAACTCTGTCTTACTCTTGATACGCCTGTCTTCTTGGAAGAAGCCTTCTACCATATAGAAGCTGCTAAATCCCGTACCCTCGCCGACCTGATCGCCTCTTATGTCAATAATAAATTATCTTTAGCAAGACAAACGTCTGATAATGCGAAAGAGATAATAGCTGAAGATGAGGATGAGGATGAGGATGAAGGTGAGGATAGGACAGATTTACGGGCTGAGTTTGCATGCTTATTAGATCGTTTAAGTTGGGCACTGGCGCGGGGCAAACGTGAAGAAGAGTCGAATGGAGTAGGGTCGGCCAAGCGTGCGGCGGTCTACAGTTATGAGCAACAGGATTGTGAGCGTCAATTGGCCAAGCTCTTTACTCGTTTGCAACTGGAGGATGAGCGCTTTGCTCAATTACAACAGCCGCCCACGATAAAGCTGACAGAGTTACGGCAAGCGCTAGGTAAGGATCAGTCAGCCATTGAGTACTTCTTTACAGGCGATGAGATCTCAGCATTTGTTATTACTCAGGATCGTTTCGCGGTACGTAAGCGAATTGCCACCCGCAGTGAAGTTATCAGCATAATGGAATCTTTACGTTATCAGATTGATAAATTCCATTTAGGAGATGATTATGTAGGTGCGCATGCTGAGCGATTGTGTGCTTATGCCCAGCGTTACCTAGCAGAACTATACAGATTGCTAGTTGCTCCACTGGCAGATCTATTGACCTGCCCACGTCTATTGGTAGTGCCACATGGACCGCTCCATTACATTCCATTTCATGCTTTCTACACTGGCAAAGAGTATCTTATCGAGAAGTATGAGATCAGTTATTCACCTAGTGCCACGGTCTATTGTTTATGTAACTTGAAAGCGGCTGCGCCGCCCGGTGAGATCCTTATCTTTGGTGCTGCTGATAGGGCAGCACCACTAATTGATCGAGAGATAGAGACATTAGGAGATCTCTATCCAGGTAGTCGTCTATTGGGTGGTGCGCAAGCGACCAAGGCAAATCTAATACGCCATTGTGCGCGTGCGCGCATTCTACATATGGCTGCGCATGGAGTATTTTTGCAAGATAATCCTATGCTCTCATTTCTGCGGTTGGCCGACTCTGCGCTCACTTTCTATGATATCTTTGATCTACCACTGAATGCAGAAATGGTGACGCTATCGGCCTGCTATACAGGAATGAATGTAGTGAGCGCAGGGGATGAGTTACATGGATTGATGCGGGGTTTTCTTTATGCTGGTGCGCCCTCATTAGTATTAAGTCTATGGAGTGCCAGTGACGAGGCTACTACTGCATTGATGACCGAATTTTATCGTCAACTAGAGACGGCCAAGACCAAGGCGGCAGCCTTACGTGTTGCACAACTAAAGATCAAAGAAATTTATCCGCACCCATATTATTGGGCGCCATTTCTACTGCTAGGGAAAGTCTAACTGTATGCGCGTTAATAGTGATATACTTTCTAAACTATCTTCTGCAAGATAGGTGTTACGGGAGAGGAAGGGAAGATATGCGTCAACGATTCTACACTGCTTATTTGATCATATTTGCAACAGCGCTAATGCTGTTTAGTTATCAATCTAGTCAGGCACAGAACTTGACATCAAATGGTTTCAGGAAAGGTGAAGTACTTGTTCAGCTCCAACCAGGCAGCTCGATTGATGAGATCAACCAGCGCTATGGAACAAAAGTGATCAGTGCTATTCCTGGTACTGAGATCTATCATTTAGAAATTCCCAATAATGCTAATGCGCAGAAATTTTCTGATCGCTTGGAGAAGGACAAGCAGATAAAGACTGCTGAGGTCAACCTGCTAATAAAAAGCGTTAGCGTACGCCCTCTACAGGTCAGTCAAGGGTTTCCTAATGATCGGCCAGATAATTTTATGCGGGAAGCCCTCAGCTACTTTGTGCATCAAGATACCATCTCTCTGCTCGGCTTTAATGCCATTCATGAAGATGGCTTTTTATTAGGGCGAGGTGTCACAGTGGCGATCATTGATACTGGTGTTGATCGCAAGCATCCCTTGCTGGCAGAGCGCCTACATACACGCAGCTATGATTTCGTAGGTGATGGTGATGATGATCCATCAGAAGTCTCTGGTGGAGAGATTGCTGGTCATGGCACATTTGTCGCCGGCATTGTTGCTGTAACAGCACCAGAAGCAAAATTGTTAGTGCTACGTGCGATCAACGAACGTGGTATAGGTACAGAAGACAGTGTAGTACGCGCTATCTATTATGCGATGGAACAAGGCGCGCGAGTAATCAATCTGAGTTTTGGTTCTGATACAGAGTCACAATTGATTAGTGAAGCACTACAAGCCGCACGACAGGCAGGCATTATACTAGTTGCTGCGGCTGGTAACAGCAATTCCAATGTTGCACCGTTTCCCGCTTCGCGTGGCAATGAGTTGGTAATCTCGGTTGCCGCTACTACAGTCTTTGATCAAAAAGCCGCTTTCTCTAATTTCGGCAAATATATCACTGTCTGTGCACCAGGGCAGGAGATTATTAGCACTTTCCTGACCAGGGGCTCAGGCGTTGATATCTATGCACGCTGGAGTGGTACTTCTTTTGCCGCGCCTTGGGTGAGTGGATTAGCAGCATTAATAATTGAACTTTATCCACAAGCGACAGGCGCGCAGGTAAGCGAATATATAAGATTAGGTGCAGATAGTGTTACCTTCAATAACGAACTCGATCTGCTAGGTCAACTTGGTCGTGGACGTATCAATCCAATAAAGTCACTGCTATTAGCTTATGACGATCTTATAGAGAAGATCCATTCTAGATAGATTTTCCTTCCTCAGAAGTGAGGGCATGAGGTTTTCTGCTCCTTGTGCCCTCCTATTTAAAGCTATTAATTAGAATTTGACAGAATTGTCTCGGCAGAGAGGACGCAACGGAAGCCGACCTCGCGATAATCTCCGCCCTCAGCAGGCGCCGCTGTACGTGTGGTGGCACTGGCCTGCTCAGGAAGTGTGGCATAAGAGCCACCACGTATTACCCAGAGCCCGTTGGCTGGTATAATCGCACTGCTACCAGGATAAGGCTTTAATGGATCTTCCACCCATTCTGCGGCATTGCCTATTAGATCTTCAACGCCGCTGGGAGAAGCACCTTTAGGAAAGCTACCTACAGAAACCCGTCGTCCTTCAGATCCTCTTACATTAGCAAGCGAAGATTTGAATTCATTACCCCAGGGAAAGAGACGATTCTGCCGGCCACGTGCAGCAAATTCCCATTCTGCTTCGCTAGGTAAACGAAAGGGGAATCCTGTACGCTCTGCACGCCATTTGGTATAAGTGCGCGCATCTGTAAGGTTCACACCAGTCACTGGCCAATTCTCTGTGCCGGCTGCTGGTTCACCCTGAATCCAATCAGCAGGCACTCTATGGCCGGTGGCACGGACAAATTCCAGGTACTGTTTATTGCTTACCTCATAACGGTCGATAAAAAAGGCCGCGACCTTCACGGTATGAGGAGGATCTTCAAGAGGTATACCAGCGCGGCCCATTACAAAGTTATCGCCCTCTAGATAGGCCATCTGCCAACAACGGGCAAGATTTTCATAAGCCTCTAAGTAGGTTTCTGGTACGCGTAAAGCAATAGCGCGGCGGAAATGCTCGCTGGCCTTCTCATTCTCGCCCTTGCCAAGTAATGCTAGTCCCATCTCATTATGGACTTCTGCGTTACGGCCATTACTCAATTCTAGTGCAACATTGAGCGATTGGATTGCCTTCTCATAATAAGTCGCACGTACATAAGCACGTCCTAACATCAGTTGTAATTCTAGGTCGCGAGGCGCCGCCCAGATGGCTGATTCCAATGGTTCGATCGCATACTTGGCGGATTCATAGTCGCCACGACCAAAACGCGCCTGCGCCTCACGCTTCTGTCTTGCTAAATACTCCTCCTGTGCTGCAATACCTGACAGGCTGCTACCCAATACAACAATGGCACTCACGAGCGCAGCCGTTGCTAGACGACCAATTCGGCTAGCTAAGCGTGTTGCCAGCAACAGTGTTAAAGCTGTGATTGAGATTACCAAGGTTATTAAACCAGTGGTTAGCGTAACATTCAAAGCATAGATTTCACCATTTAGATTAAGCCAACCAAGTGCTGCGAGAAGTGTCAGAATACCTACTGCTGTTGCTGCCATAGCATATTCCAGCCGCATCTTGAGAGCAGCCTGCGCAGACATTTTCATAAAGTTGATGGCCAGACTAGGCCCTAGTAGGTGCTCAGCCAGTTTGGCAATCGATAACACCTGATAATAATGGCCGGCATTTAATTGTAGAGAGATTTTTTTTACACACTCGTTGAGAACCACTAGACCGCTTGCCGAATTGGGAGTATGACGAAAGGCCCATTCTAGGTTCTCCAAGCAACTTCTTGGATCATTGTCAGCAAGCACCAAGGCAGCCTGTTTAGCGAGTTTCTGATCATATTCGTGTATAGGACTAGTGCGACAATAGACATCGCCCTGCTCACCAATAATCCAGAGTTCATAATTACTCTCTTCAAAACTGTAACGCACCTGTATTGCTGAACAACGACGTACCTCTAGTAGATGTTTATATAGCCGTTCCTGTGGTTTTATCTCTGCCAAGGTGCGCTTCAGTAGTGCGCCGATCTTGGCTTGCAACAGTTCATGCTTGATCTCTGTGATAGCCCGATCGTCAGGTTGACGTCCACCTTCTAGCGAAAGCGCAACTCCAGCGCTACTCTCATACCGCTCGCTTTCAAAGTACTTAATAACATAGTCAGGCAAATTGGTTGGAAACACCGTAGCAAAGGTGTTTTTCATCTGATAACTGGCCTGTATGGAGAGTGAATGCACAATTTCGCCGCGGCCTGCACACTCACTACAGGTAATGCGTCGGTAGCCCATACAAGTGTTGCACTGGTACCAACCATCACGACAGTAGCCGCATAGTACTACTCCTGCACCACGACATTGTGAACAGCTAACCATATTGTCAGTAGAGCGTGCAGTAGTCATCCCCCTACCTTCGCAGGCAGAACAGGTGAACTGATAGCGGCCATTACATTGTGGGCAGAGCACCACACCAGAACTTTGGCAGGTTGTACACCACATCTCACCTTGGGATTGACAGCGTGGACAGCCTAAACGATAGCGTGAAGCAGCAAGTGTATGTTCGATGCTTTCTGGATGATAGCCACGCTTTTCTGGTAGTGCTAGCTCCCATATTGCGATTGTATCAGGATGTAGTGTTGCAGCCATTGGCAAAGGTTCGCCTAGGTAAGGTGATTGCCGCTGACACAGTAACCGTGTTTCGTTCACCATAGCAAGACGCACAAAGTAGATCGGCTGCTGCTCTGCTGTTAGTATCGTAATATCACTGCCAAAGGTGAGATATTCATGGTGCGGAATAGAATTGGCCCATTGGTTAAGTGTGCGACGTATACTCTCTAGTTTTGCCTCATCATTAATCACTTCTCGCTCAATGATTGTTACAACAGATTCATTGCGCGCAGGGCTTTCTGGGGTAACTACGAAAGGTATCGGTTCGCGCTCAAACTCGCTCTCTAAATTGGGAAAGAGATCAAAGAGACTCTCTTGCGAGTTTCCACGCGCTGTTGGGACAGGCTGGTCAAGCAATTCCCGTATTTTTCCGATCAGCTCTAGCCTTAGCGCTCCTTCTGAACGCTTGATAGGAATCTTGAGTAGTACCTGGCAACGCTTCTCTTGATACGATAGTACGGCTTCAATTTCTGCTTGCGAAGCATCGGGCGTAAGGTCAAATTGGGCCAGATATTCTGGAATGATATTCATGTACTATCTCTCTGATAATAACTGCTTCAATTCTCTGACATCGATGGCGAAACCAATCGATTCACTGTTACGTGCTTTAGCGGTTACAACACCGATAACATGGCCAGTACGTCTATAAATCATAGGGCCACCGGAATTGCCATGATTAATTGCTGCATTGGTTTGAATCAATTTTATCTCTGGATAATTGCGCAGGCTGCTGACAATACCGGTAGAAACTGTTAACTCCAAACCCAATTTTGTCCCTAGTGGATAACCTAGCACAAGAATCTCTTCACCTAATTCAGGCAATGTTGTCTCTTCTATTACTAGTACAGGGTAAGGTCCCGCTTCACGCAGACGTAGCAGTGCAAGATCCTTTTGGGCATTGGATTTATCAACATAAGCAGTATAAATCTTACTGCTATCGTTGAGCTTTACCGCAATCTCTTGTGCGCCCTCAATGACATGATGATTAGTAACAAAAAGTCCGTCTGAGCGAATAACGAAACCAGAACCAGAGCTGACGCCACTAGCTGTGCGTACTACAACCATTCCAATTGCTGGTGTCAATTCACGTAAAACGGTGCTAACTGGTCGTAATGCTGGTTCAGTCGTATTAGTGGGTGATGGAGTAGTCGATGGTGCTGTTGATGTTAATGGCGCTATCGCTGGTGCAGGATTACTGCGCAATGCATTCTCTTTGCTACCTGGGGCTGGTTCAATGATCTTCACATCAGGATTTTCTGAAGGACTCTCTACCGCAACCTCCGATTCGTTTGTGCGTTCGATAATGCTATGTAGGAAGAGGCCAGACATAATAGCACTCAGCGCAATAAGGCCAAAGATAACTAGGACAATATATTTAGCTCGCGAGGCCGGCTCGTCGCTGGGATTTGTCGTGGGCTCGCCAATGGCAAACTCATCAACACGGTTGGGATGACTTAAATTTAAATAATCTTCTGGCTCTGGTTTGGTCATCAACATCCTCCTAGGGCATAAGGTTAATGGCCATCCTGGATATGGACGTACAGATGGAAAGCCGCACTGCCAATATGGTAACCTGCTGCCATCAGAATAAGAAATAGCTTACTGTAATAATTCTCGCATACTAACAGATTTTGTTGATTATCAGGAGAACTGCAATGATTACTAACCGCTCTATACACCCAGTGCGGCGGCTCTCGCTACGCCTGTTGGTGGCTTTAAGTGTAACTATTATCACGACGGCGCCAATACTTAGT
>JBFLVQ010000059.1:0-24180 GCA_040758525.1 Acidobacteriota bacterium | reverse complement strand
GTGTCTTTGGCAGCCTCTTTGGTACACCAATAATCAACCAGCCACAAGTTGGTATTATGGGTATAGGCACAATTGAGAAGCGACTAGCAATCAATGAAGATGACTCTATTGCTGTACGCACTAAAGCATATTTCAGTATCTCATTCGATCATCGATTGATTGATGGTGCTGTTGCCGATCAATTTATGGCACATGTGAAGAAGGCGCTAGAGAACTTTACTACCACTGAACTGTGATCCAATGACTCGTGTTTGCGAGGTAAAGCGGTTGGGACTAGTCGATTACGAGGAGTCTCTTACGCTCCAGCAAGCTTTTTTGGCAGCGCGTAAGCAAGACCTCGTAACAGATACACTGCTGCTCGTTGAACACCCAAATGTGATCACATTTGGACGTAATGCTAAAAACGCTAATTTAATTGCTACGCCAGAATTGCTTACGCGCCTGAGTGTGGAGGTGCACCATACTGGGCGCGGCGGCGACATTACTTATCATGGCCCTGGCCAATTGGTTGGTTATCCAATTCTTAATCTTGCCCCTGATCGCTGTGATGTACATGCTTATGTACGTGATCTAGAAGAGGTGATGATACGTACAGCAGCCGATTTTGGTGTACAGGCCGAGCGTGTTAAAGGATTGACAGGGATTTGGGTTGGACGTGAGAAATTAGGTGCGATTGGTGTTCGTATTTCGCGCTGGATCACAATGCATGGCTTTGCTTTTAATGTTAATACCGACCTTAGCTATTTTGATCTGATTGTACCTTGTGGAATTAAGGATCGTGGGGTTACCTCGCTTGCACGCTTAACAGGCACGCCTATTCCTCTAGAAGCAGTAGAAGCAAGTTTGATGCACCATTTTGGCGATGTCTTTGCACGTGAAATAGTCGCAAGACCAATTGCCCATGAGTCAGTGCAAGTAATCATCTACGATAACCAGCAACCTACTCCACAATACTTGTTGCTGCGTCGTACACGTGCGCGTGGCGGCTATTGGCAACCAGTGACAGGGGGAATAAAAAGAGGGGAATCGCCAGCATCAGCAGCACGCCGAGAGGTTGAGGAAGAGACTGGCCTTGATGGTGAATTGATCGATCTAGGATATATACATAGTTTTCTGCTGGACCCACGCCTACTTAAGCGCTCTTATCCTGATCCACAGATCAATCGTGAATACTCCTTTGCACTGTGTACAGCAAAAAAACCTGTCAGGATATCACCAGATGAACATACCGACTCGATCTGGCTCGATTATGAGGATGCATTGGCACGCCTGATCTGGAATGGCAACCAACGTGCCCTAAATCTTACCCACTCCTACCACCGCGACTACCCCAGGCAAGAGGGTTTGAAGTAGAAGCCACGGTTAGTTAAACTTGATAGCTTCTATGGAACAGACAGCTAAGAATATACTGGACCTAGTTGGTAATACCCCACTTATCCGATTGGAAAAGCTGAGTCGGCAGCTTGGTGTAGAGATCTATGGCAAGGCTGAATGGTACAATCCTGGCGGTTCTGTAAAGGACCGGCCTGCGCTCAATATGATTTTGGATGGAGAGCGCACAGGCAAATTGACCAAGGATAAGATCATACTAGATGCAACCTCTGGCAACACTGGTATTGCTTATGCGTGGATAGGAGCAGCACGCGGCTATCAAGTGGAACTCTGCCTGCCTAAGAATGCCAGCCCAGAGCGTAAACATATTCTACAGGCTTATGGCGCACGACTTATTCTTACCAGTCCCTACGAGGGTTCGGATGGAGCGATTCGCGAAGCTCGCAAACGTTTTGCTGAGGCGCCAGAGAAGTATTTCTATCCTGATCAGTACAACAATCCCGCTAATTGGCAGGCTCATTATCACACTACTGCCAATGAGATCTGGCAACAGACTGATGGTCGTATCACACATTTTATCGCTGGCTTAGGTACAAGTGGCACCTTTGTTGGCACATCACGCCGTTTACGTGAACTCAATCCAGCGATACGCCTTATCTCTATGCAGCCGGATATCCCTTTCCATGGTTTGGAAGGGCTTAAACATATGGCATCGGCTATTGTGCCGGGCATATACGATTCAGCTATTGCACATGAAAATCTTGCGATCGAGACAGAAGAGGCACATCGCTTAGTGAAGCAACTGGCACGTGAAGAAGGTCTCTTTATCGGTATCTCATCAGGTGCTGCAGTGGCTGCCTGTGTACGTATTGCTGCACGTGACAAAGCAGGGGTAATTGTCACAGTACTCTGCGATGATGGCAGCAAGTATTTGAGTGAAAAATTTTGGCAAGAGGAATAAATCCACCATGACGATCAAGGTAACACGTGAGCAATTAGCAACAATAAGACTACACGGTGAACAGAGTTATCCGAACGAGTGTTGCGGCCTATTGTTAGGAAGGATCGTTGATGGTGTTAAAATACTGGCAGAGACGTTGGCGATTGCTAACGCGCGTGAAACTGAGGCGCAGCGCAACCGGTATTTGATCTCCAGTGACGAGCGCTTCCGCGCCGAGCGTTATGGCCGCTCGCGCGGCATTGGTGTGATAGGTTGTTATCATTCTCATCCCGACGCACCCGCACGTCCATCTCAATACGACCGGGATCATGCGCCTTTTCCTGTTGAGTCCTTCATGATCGTTTCTGTGCGCGCTGGCCGTCCCGAAGATCTCACTTCTTGGGTGCTTACTGATGATCTTTCAGAGTTTCACCCCGAAGAGATCCTTGTTGACGAGAGCGATATAGCACAATAGACGGTCTGCGAGAAATTAATCTATCTGTTCTACAAGGAGTAGATTCACAAGGAGTAGATTCATATGACGAAAGT
Source organism: Acidobacteriota bacterium (assembly GCA_040758525.1). Taxonomy (GTDB): domain Bacteria; phylum Acidobacteriota; class Blastocatellia; order Chloracidobacteriales; family JADJPF01; genus JBFLVQ01. The sequence continues at coordinate 21,359 of JBFLVQ010000059.1, read as the reverse complement.
CTATATTCCAACTGCGCTCAGGCAATATGCCGACAATAGTGATGTTGTCGAACTGAGCGGCGCAACTGTACGGGAGATACTAGTAAATCTCACTAGTCGCTACCCAGAACTACAGAAATATCTATATTCTGATAGCGGCAAGCTGCGTAGTTTCGTCAACATTTATGTCAATGATGAGGATATACGTTACACCCAACAAGAGGAGACTGCCATCAAGGAGGCTGATGAGATTAGTATTATTCCCTCCGTCGCAGGTGGCAGCGTAGAGGTAAGCACAGATAAAGAGGTGCAACTTTCTAATGAAGAGATAAAACGCTATAGCCGCCACCTGATTATGCCGGAAGTAGGCATGGACGGACAGAAGAGGCTAAAAGCAGCCAGTGTGCTGATGATTGGTGCAGGTGGACTGGGTTCACCATTAGGTCTATACCTAGCTGCTGCTGGTGTAGGACGGTTGGGCTTGGTCGATTTTGATGTTGTTGACTATACCAATTTACAGCGTCAAATCATGCATGGCAGCAAAGATGTGGGCCGCCCTAAATTAGACTCGGCGCGCGATCGGCTAAATGATATCAATCCACATGTACAGATCGATACTTATGAAGCTGCCCTTACCTCTGAAAATGCCCTCAAGCTGTTTCGTGATTATGACGTCATTGTGGATGGTACAGACAACTTCCCTACTCGCTATCTGGTTAATGATGCTTGTGTGTTAACAGGCAAACCGAATGTCTATGGTAGTATCTTTCGCTTTGAAGGCCAAGCTTCTATCTTCTATGCTAAAGAAGGTCCTTGTTATCGCTGCCTATACTCAGAACCACCACCACCGGGACTTGTACCTTCCTGCGCTGAGGGTGGTGTGTTAGGTATCTTACCAGGTGTGATTGGTGTGATACAGGCAACTGAAACAGTCAAATTGATCATAGGCAAGGGTGAGCCATTGATTGGACGTCTATTGATCTTTGATGCCTTGCGTATGAAGTTCCGTGAAGTGAAGTTGCGTAAGGATCCCAACTGTGTAGTGTGTAGTGAACGCGCTACCGTCAAGGAATTAATCGATTATGATCAGTTCTGCGGTGTACCGAAGGCAGCAACAACTAAGGAGAGCACAGTGAAACAGAATGAATTCGAGATTACTCCTCAGGAATTAAAACAGCGGCTCGATCAGGGTGATGAGATTTTTATCTTAGATGTGCGTGAGCCACATGAATATCAGATCTGCCAATTGGCTGGCTCAACGCTGATTCCGCTTGGCCAACTGCCTGCACGTATGAACGAGCTTGATAGTGCAAAAGAGATTGTTGTGCATTGCAAACTGGGTGGTCGCAGTGCTAAGGCTGTCGATCTATTACGACAAGCAGGATTTCGTAAAATTAAGAATATGGTCGGTGGTATTGATGCTTGGGCACAACACGTCGATCCAAAAATGCCACGCTATTAATATAGCGCTGTAAAGCGTGCTTTATCACCAATATTCTTTATTTAATAGGAAGCGGAGTTATGTACACTAGTGCAAAACATACTATGGCAAATGAGTTTGAGATTACTCCAGAAGAGTTAAAAGCGCGGCTTGATAAAGGCGAGCGGGTCTTCATTCTAGACGTACGTGAGCCTTATGAGCATCAATTCTGTAAGATTGAGGGCGCAACACTTATCCCACTGGGAGAGTTGCCGACGCGTGTGCATGAATTAGATAGCCGTCAGGAGATTGTCGCCTATTGCCATGCTGGCGTGCGTAGCGCTAATGCAATCGGTTTTCTCTATCGCGCTGGTTTTCGTAGAATCAAGAATCTGGTTGGCGGCATTGATGCCTGGGCCTGTACAGTTGATCCCTCTATGCCACGCTATTGAAAAATAGTCTCCACCATAATGCCGGGAGGCCAGAGATCGACCGAGAAATCGACAAGGAGTCGCCTTATGGAAAAGGAATTAATTGTCTTGCGTGTCAATGGCGAGCGTTACCAGGTGGCTGTGCCGTCTAATCGTACGCTAATGGACGCGCTACGTGAAGATCTAGGCTTAACCGGCACCAAACATGGCTGCGATGATGGTGATTGTGGCGCCTGTACTATACTTGTAGACGGACAACCAGTACTCTCTTGTATGATGCTGGCTGTTTGTCATCAAGAACAAGAGATCACTACAATTGAAGGACTAGCCTGTAATGGACAATTGGATCGTGTACAAGAGTCTTTCTGTACCGAAGGTGGTATGCAATGTGGTTATTGCACACCAGGAATGATTATCAGTGTGAAAGCACTCGTTGATCGTACTGCTAATCCCACAGAAAGCGAGATACGTGAGGCGATCTCAAATAATCTCTGCCGCTGTACTGGCTATACAAAGATTGTAAAAGCGGTACAGCACGCGGCCCAGTTTCCAGAATTTACTGGCGCACCGTTGGTACCTGAAAAGCCTGCGGAGGTGGTGTAATGAGCAAGCAACCAGAGACTAGCCCAACACCCGATTTTTCTGTAGTTGGTAAAGCTGCGCCTATGATGGATGGCGCTGCCAAAGTTACCGGCTCAGCTCTATATGCTGATGACCTTAAGCTAGCTGGTATGCTTTATGGCAAATTGCTACGCAGCCCGCATCCACACGCACGTATTGTGCGCATAGATACCAGCCGCGCTCAAGCTTTAGCGGGAGTAAAAGCAATTATCACGGGCAAGGACACTCCTATCAAGTATGGCATTCTTCCAATTGGCCAAGACGAAACTGCGCTTGCCGTTGATAAGGCCATTTATGTAGGACAAGAGGTTGCTGCAGTGGCAGCAATCAGTGAAGAGATTGCCGAAGCGGCTCTTGATCTAATCGATGTCGAATATGAGATTTTGCCTGCCTATCTGGATGCTGAATCGGCAATGGCAGCAACTGATAACTTTATCCATACAGATCGCCCAGGCAATATAGAGAAAGAGTACCATCATCAGTTTGGAGATATTGAACAAGGCTTTGCCGAGGCAGATCTGGTATTAGAAGACGACTTCTACGCACCACGTATTACCCATGCGGCAATGGAGCCTCACTGCGCAGTTGCCAACTATGAGCCGAATGGCAAATTGACACTCTGGACTTCAACTCAGACTCCACATTATGTGCACCGTGGTGTAGCTAAAGCATTACAGATACCGGCAAGTAAGATTCGTGTAATTAAGCCTTATGTTGGTGGTGGTTTTGGTGGTAAAAGCGAGACCTTTTCATGTGATGTATGTGCTTCATTGCTTTCTAAACTCACAGGCAAACCGGTCAAGATCACCTTTACCCGTGAAGAGGTCTTCTATGCACATCGTGGCCGACCCGAACAGTCTGTGCATGTTAAATTGGGAATGAAGAAAGATGGCAAGATCAGTGCCGTCTATGTCAAGACAGTACAAGATGGCGGTGCATTCTGTAGCTATGGTGTTGTTACAATACTCTATTCAGGAGCACTACTAGCAGCACTCTATGACATTTCTAATATCAAATTTGATGGCTATCGTGTACTTACCAATAAACCAGCTTGTGGCCCTATGCGTGGACATGGTACGGTCAATGTACGTTATGGTTTCGAAATGATGCTTGACCGTGTTGCTGTGGGTCTTGGTCTAGATCCCGCAGAAGTGCGTTTGAGTAATATGCTCAAATCGAACACACGCACGGTTAATGAACTACGTGTTACCTCTTATGGCTACCCCGAATGTGTGCGTCAAGTAATAGAACGCTCCGATTGGCACAAGAAACGTAATAAACTGCCCTTGGGACGTGGGGTTGGTATGGGCGGCAGCCACTATGTCTCAGGCGCAGCCAACTCGATCATACGTGGTAAGATGCCACACTCAAATGTAATTATTAAGATCGATATTGATGGTGGTGTCTCGGTCTTCACTGGGACAGCCGAAATTGGACAGGGCTGTGATACTGTACAAGCTCAGATTGTTGCTGAAGAGTTAGGACTGCCACTCGATCAGGTTCGTGTTATTTCTGCCGACAGCGATGTCACGCCTGTTGATCTAGGTAGTTATTCCAGTCGGGTAACTTTTATGGCCGGCAATGCCGCGCTTTTTGCTGCACGCGATATTAAGAACCAACTACTGCGCGAAGCCGCAGAGATTCTTGGTGAATCGCCAGATCGACTTGTCTGCAAGAATCAGAAGATCTATGTCGAGCATGAACCTACACGTTCAGTACAGTTTCGTGAAGCACTACGAGCAGCGCTTGAACATGGTGGCACTTTAGTAGGAAAAGGCTCTTACACGCCTCCTCCCGAATCACAAGGCGGCAACTTCAGAGGTGCTGGCGTTGGTCCAGGGGTTTCCTACAGCTATAGCGCAAGTGTTGCAGAAGTGACAGTCAATCCTGAGACAGGACACCTACGTGTTAACAAGATTTGGGTTGCGCATGACTGTGGCCGTGCTATCAATCCACTCACTGTAGAAGGACAAGTTGAAGGCTCAGTCTGGATGGGAATGGGGCAGGCTCTTCAGGAAGAACAGATCTTCAGTCCTGAAGGGCTCACTATCAACCCTTCACTACTTGAATATAAGACTCCTGGCGCACTGGAATCGCCCGATATTGAGACAATCATTGTTGAAAGCATCGATCCTGAAGGACCATATGGCGCCAAGGAAGCCGGCGAAGGTTCGCTGGCAGGAGTTATTCCAGCCATTGCCAATGCTGTCTACGATGCCGTAGGTGTATGGATTACTTCACTGCCAATCACACCTGAAAAGATCTTAAAAGAATTGAAAAAACAGAAAGCGCGCCCAAAGTAACCTATGATCACAATGCCATCTTTCCAAATGTTGCAGCCCCGTACGCTGCCACAAGCTTTAGAACTGCTTAGCCAGCATGAGGATCTACGTATTCTCGCCGGTGGCACAGACCTGGTTATCAATCTACGCAACCGACTCATGACACCACCTTACGTGCTCGATATCAAAGGTATTAAAGAGATGAAAGGGGTGCATTACGATGCACAAACAGGTTTGCGTATTGGTGCGCTCACAACCCTTGCTGAGATTGCCTCTGATCCAGCAATAAGAGCACATTATGAGATATTGGCGAAAGCAGCCAATGTTGTGGCAGGACCAAACATACGCAATATGGGTACACTAGGTGGCAATATCTGTTTAGACACACGTTGCCAATGGTACAATCAATCCTACTTCTGGCGTAAGGCTTGTAATTTCTGTCTTAAGAAAGATGGTCAGATCTGTCATGTAGCTCCAGGCGGTAGTTACTGCTGGGCAGCCTATTCTGGTGATACGGCACCAGCATTACTGACCCTCGATGCTTCAGTCAAGTTGGTTAGTCCACGCCATGAACGCACTATTGCGCTAAAGGATTTCTTTGTCATGGACGGGATCAAAAAGTATAACTTAGAGCGTGATGAACTGCTTACAGAGATCCTTATTCCCGCCCATCGTGCAGACTATCAAGGTGTCTATAAGAAGCTGCGTATACGAGATTCGGTAGATTATCCATTGGCTGGTGCTGCAATTCTAGCGCGGCGTGATCAAGCAGGACATTGTGTAGATGCACAAGTGGCGCTTACTGCCGTAAATCCTGCTCCCGTACTAGTCGAAGGTATTGCAGGACTATTGGCTGGCCAGCCGCCTAGCGGAGAACTGTTTGAACAAGCCGCCGAACTGGCACGCAGAATTGCCAAGCCTATGAAGACTTCGCTCTCAACCATGCCTTACCGTCGTCATATGATCGGCGTTTTTGTACGGCAAGGATTGGTTGAGACTCTACAAGCAAATGGTAATTAAAAGTGAAGAGTGAAGAGATCCTTTATCACTCGGTCTAATGCGATCTAATCTAATTTTTTTCTGCCATAAAGAACAGCGTGCTCCTGCTGCTATTTTATGGCAAACGAGGAGGATTTCATGAGCCTATTTCAGGAACTCGCGCTGCTCACAGATAATGAAGCGGAATTATGCCTTAATGGCATTCTCAAAGGTTTGATAAGTTCACATCCTATGTATGAAGATCTGGTCTCTTCTCCTAAAGAGATGGAAAAAGTGATTCAGATGGCTGCATCTGATCTAGGTAAACAGTTTCCCCAGATTGGCGAAGTTACTCCGCAAGATCGCCCTAAGGCAATCCGTATTATTTTGACTGAGATCGCACAGAATGCAGACCTCAGCCCACGACTAGATGCTTGGTTTAAAACCGCCCGCCCAAAATTACTTGAACCTATTACAGGTGCAGTTGTATTAGCAGGAATAATTATGGTTCTCTCTACTAATGTCAGCATTAAGTATGAGAACGAAGACGGTAAAAAGAATATCAAGGTTAAAATAGAGAAAGCCCCTACAGCAAGCGCGCTATTAGAGAAGATCGCTGGCTTCTTTGTATAGTCCACTGGGCCGAGTGAAAGAGATACACTACACTCGGCCTATTCCCGCCCAAGAGAAAAAATTTACTTAGAACGGTTATGGCGAATCGATCATCGATCTTTCGACTCTACCTGCTAGGACAACTATCTGGTCAATCAGAACCATTGATTACCATGGCAGAGTTTCATGGTGGTCGGGTAGTTGAACGCATTCTGCTAGCTCAGACACAGGTGCAGGAGTTGACTCAAAACATCCAAGATCTACGAGGCTTTATTGAAGCAGGTTATCCAGTATTTGAAGAGCCAGCACTGAAAAGATTGGGTAGTAAACTTTTTGAAATTATCATTCGTGAGAAAGTAAGAGATCTATTCCTCACGGCAGCAGGAGAAATACAGGGAGATTTACCATTAGAGATCTTTCTGGAAGATTTCTTTATTGCCAGTTGGCCTTGGGAATATCTTTATGACCCTACAAAGAAACTCTTTCTCTGCCAAGAGTTTTATCCTATCTCACGGGGCATCTTTAAACTCGATCTAGATAAAAGTCTTTCTGCTCCCAAGGGTAAGATCAATATTCTGCTTGTTATTGGAGCGCTGCCTGACGATAGCGAGGCAACTCCACTAGAAGAGATCAAAATCGTTCAGGAAGTATTTAACTCCTACTTGGCAAGTAATGATGTGACAGTAAAGATTCTACAAGGATGCGAGCCAATCGCACTACAAAAGGAGTTGCAAACAAATCACTATCATATCCTGCATTTCTTTGGCCATGCTGGTTATGACCTAGCAAAGAAAGAAGGATATATAAAATTATCCCGCCCTGGCAGCGAACCTTATCGTTTCTATGCCAATAATTTTGGCCAATTACTAGCAAAGCAGAAGATCCGTTTAGTATTTCTTAATGCTTGTGAAACCGCTCGCGCAGCATTGAGTGAAACACCGGCAAGAAGTTCTGTAGCAGCGGCACTGGTGGATCGAGGTGTTCCTGCCGTTATTGCCACACAGTTCTCCTTACCAGATAACAGCTCACATTTTCTCTCATCAGCGATCTACAATGCCCTAGTAAGTGGGAAATCACTTACTAATGCACTACGTGATGGTCGCCAAGCTATGACCTTCAGTGAAAAAAGTCAGTTCTTCGATTGGGGTATTCCTGTACTCTACTCTTCTGATCCGGAAATAACGATCTTTCCCCGTTCCAAAAACCAACCAGAGCCAAGTTGGCTACTCGATTTTGAGAATGCGCTTAAAATCCCTCAGGCAATTACAGCATTAACTTCACCTAGAGTAGATAATGGCCCCACTATAACAGTGGCACGAACGGTTCAACCCTCACATAGAAATAATGCTCAAGTCCGTGTGGCGCTTATTGACATTAATGCCAAGGTCGGCTTTCTCCCAGATATTGTTGAAGCCGCCAATCAAGCCCAAGATTACTACGATTTTCAAGTCTCTTATGCTCCTATCCCAGCCGGTACAATCAAACTTGAACAGAAGCAGAACCTGCATCCCTACTTGTACCTACCACCGTTAGAGGATTATCTGCATGGTCTCGCAGTAGGTCTGCAGGCACAAATAGTCTGTTATTTGACACGTTATTTGATCTCTGATGGCAACACTGATGACCTGTTTGCTGTTGCGCTGCAGAATGCTGATAATGTCTCAGTGATTTCAACTTTTGAGCTAAGGAAGTATGCTCGTGAGGCTAAAGTTCCATTTGCGAAAGCAACACTCTTTCTCTCTCTGATGATGATCATCGCGGCTGATCAGAGGTGGAGTATCAGGCAGCACGATCAAACTGTAGGATGTCTGTTCGATTACTGTAATAATCGCGATGATCTAGTTGTAGGGCTGCGTCATATGAAGTTTGATCATAAGAAATGTCGAGACAAAATAGATGATCAACAACAATTAACAGCCATCGACGCACTATTGGCTTTAGAGGCTAAAGCCGATTAATAAATTTGTCCGCTTAAATAATTTTCTGACCATTATTACCGTTGTTTTACGCGTTAATTGATAAAACCTCACTGTAATTGCTTGAGAATCATGGACGGCAAATTTATTCTTTATTATATGTACTTTTTCTCGCTTCGACAGGTCCCTTGAGTAAGACCTGTAAACAGCCATTTAACATCATTTCCAGAGGATTTTAATTATGCGAGAGAAAACTATAGCAAGACTTATCGCAACCATCTTTGCGCTGATCCTGTTGATGATGACCGGCCTATTGGCCAATCTATTGCCGTACAAAGATTACCCACCATCAGTGCAAGCACAGAACGAACTTACTATTGCACTAGAAGAGACGGTCAGCGGACTGGAAAATCCTATCTATCTGACGCACGCTGGCGATGGCAGCGGTAGACTCTTTATTATTGAGCAAGAAGGCCGTATACGTATCTTCCAGAATGGCACGCTGCTCTCCAAACCCTTTTTAGATATCGAATCATTGGTAATACAAGGTAATGAGCGAGGGTTGCTCGGCCTTGCTTTCCATCCTCAATACAAATCGAATGGACGGTTCTTTGTTAACTATACACGGGCTGGGGATGGCGCAACTGTGATTGCCGAGTTCAAAGTGACTGATGATCCCAATGTTGCATTTCCACGTGGTACAACACTACTAGTTATTCCCCAACCTTTTGCCAATCATAATGGTGGAATGGTCGAATTTGGTCCTGACAAGCGGCTCTATATAGGTATGGGCGATGGCGGTTCGGCAGGCGATCCACTCGGACATGGTCAGAATATTGAAAGTTTACTGGGAAAGATATTACGTATAGATGTTGATAGTGGCGCACCTTACACCACACCTGCTGATAATCCGTTCTTCGGTCCTATGCCTGGTCGCGATGAGATCTATGCAACCGGTTTTCGTAATCCCTTCCGTTTCTCTTTTGATCGTGCTAATGGCAGACTCTATGTTGGCGATGTAGGACAATCTCGTCGTGAAGAGATCGATATAGTTACCAAAGGCAACAATTATGGTTGGAACACAATGGAAGGCTCACTCTGCTTTAATCCTATGGTCAATTGCAACCGTAACAATCTACAACTTCCTGTTGCAGAATATGGCCATGACATAGGCTGTTCGGTAACAGGCGGCTATGTTTACCGTGGCAAGAAATTCCCAGATCTGGTTGGCAATTATCTTTATGGTGATTTCTGTTCAGGAATTATCTTTGGCTTTAAGGACGGTATGGCTCGCCAATTGTTACGTAAAAGCATTCAGATATCCTCTTTTGGCGAGGATGAAGAGGGCGAGGTCTATGTAGTGAATTACAAAGGTACAATAAGTCACATCATTGTACCATCGACGAAAGTCTGTAATCTTGCCTGTCCAGCCAATATCACAGTTACAGACACAGATGGCAATGGTTCAGAAGCAGTGACTTTCGATCTACCACAAACTAACGGTGATTGTGGCACGCTTACTTATACACCAACAACTGGCTCAGTCTTTCCAGTTGGCACAACTACCGTAATGTGCAAATCATCAATAGGTAATGGCACTTGTTCTTTTACCGTAACAGTGCGACCTGGTTGTTCGCTCACTTGTCCACCAGATATTACTGTCACTGATCAAGATGGCGATGGTTCAGAAGTGGTGACCTTTGATCTACCGCAAACAAGTGGCGATTGTAGCACCCTCACTTATACTCCATTGCCTGGCACAGCCTTCCCAGTTGGCGCTACTACTGTGAACTGTACATCTGCAATAGGCAATGGACGTTGCTCTTTCCAGGTGATCGTCAAACCAAGTAATGACACCATACCTCCCACAGTACGAGTAGTGTCACCTAATGGTGGTGAAAAAGTGAAAGCTGGTTCGATGCTTACAATAAGCTGGCAATCTTCTGACAATGCCGCTATCGCTAGTCATGATGTACTGCTCTCAACTGATAATGGTGCAACCTTCCCGATTGAACTGGCCAAAGGCTTATCTGGAACAGCACAATCTTTTGTCTTTGCTGTGCCTAGTAATCAGAAAAAGGTTAAGGCCGCGCGTATTAGAATAGTCGCGACAGATCTCACCGGCAATCGAGGACAAGATGATAGTGATGCAAAATTCTTGATTAAACGCAAGAAGTAGAGCATACATCTTTTTCACCACAGAGATTGCTCTCTGTGGTGAAAAATCTTCTTATAAATATCTATTTATAGATCGAAGGCAAATGTATTTGAGACAATACCACCTACTGTCACTGTTAACCTATTTTCGCCTTTACGTAGATTCAATTTCTTGTTGCTACCTTGTAATGTGATACCTGTATTGGATTGGCCAACGATCCTAGCACTAACATTAACACCATTGATAGTCACTATCGCACCTAATTTACTAAAACCAATACCACTAATAAAGAGATTTGGTCTTATTAACATCACACTATTAACTTCTACAGTACGAGGGCGCTCCACCGTAACATTGAAAGAGAATGTAGTACTAGCACACTCATTTGATATCTGAGCTGTGATTCGCCCACTCACATCATTCGCTGTTGGTGCAATACGAATTGCCAATATGCAATTATCACTTCTTAATAATGTTACGAAGGGTGGCGCGGAGAAAACAATATCGCCTGGTTGAATACAACCAGAGCTACTGCTATTACAGATCGGCAGACTTATATTTATTGCTTGTCCAACTGCTACGGACAGATCGGAAATAGGACTTATTGCTCCTAGTGGCTCGAAACTGATCGCAACACGAAAAGAGGTTTGTACTGTTTTTCCTAATATATCAGTAGCTACTACTGTAACTAGACCACCATCTCTCTGTACACAAGGAGGAACTATCTGAACTGTCCCTATACCATTGCCATTGTCGATTAACATCACAAAGTCTAGTTCTGTTATTAGTGATAACTTTAGATCAGAATGCTCCATACCTTTACCAACATTAATTGGAACTACATTTAGGCATCCCGCTTTTGCAGTAATCGTAGGAACGACTCCAGATGGCTCTATTACTCCATTTTCCTGTGCAGCTACTGTTATAGGTAGAGCTAACAAACATAACAATACTAACCAAGGCGCCCAATAATACTCATACCAACGATATTGTCTTAGCCAATTACTAGGCATAATCCATCCTCCTCTTTAAACTCAAACTATCTTTCTGTTGAGAGTGTTACTGGTCTATGGCATCTGTTGTGCCACTCTCTAACCGTTACTAAAGAAACTGCTCGAACTTAGCTCAAACAAGCACATCCGAAAACCTTGACAGCTCTATTTTTAATGACATGGCAGAATGCAAAAATCTTATTGTTAAAGTTGATTGTTTGTTGAAGAACCGTTTTAATTCTGCTTATCATGAGACCTAAATTATCAGTGCTGGAAAGCGACACGTTCTGTTATTGGCAACTAACTATCCGCTCTGGTAAAAAGTGTGAGAAGAACAGCAGAGAAGAGTTTTTTTTCTCTGCGGGGCTGATTAGAATAGCCTGACTATGAGTGAATTCGTCAAGGTAGCAGCAGTAGATGCGGTAGAGGAAGAGCAGCCGTTGGTAATTGAATACCGTGCACGGCGCATTGCCATCTATCGGGAAGGGGAGCGCTTCTATGCTATTGAGGATATCTGCCCACATATGGGCGCCTTCCTTAGCCATGGCTTCTCTGAAGGCAGTCAAGTGATCTGCCCCTGGCATAATTGGAAATTTGATCTGGCAAGTGGCGAATGTCTTTCAAATAATTCTGGCTCATGTATACAAACCTTTCCAGTTCAAATAGTTGACGGCGGCATCTGGTTACCAGCAAGACTCCCTGACGATTTTGAAGAAGATTTCGAGATTATTGACTAAACTAATAAGATCTTCTGTTAGAGTGACTTCACTGATATTGGCTCACCCACTAGTTTAAGCGACAGGGTTGAAGTCATTCATTCGGAAAAATTTGTTGTGTTCAAATTTATGCTGTGCTAAAGTACCGCAATATCGTCAACGTTGATCTCACCGACGGTAGAAGCGGTACAACCTAACAAGAAAAGAGCTGAGGCGCACCCCTCTAGTAGGGGTGGTGGCGTCTTCACTAACCGGCCAAGGCCACAGAAAGAGTCAAACCCATGATCAAATTCGGCACATCTGGATGGCGGGCTATCATCGCTGAAGAGTTCACTTTTGCCAATGTGGCGCTGGTGACTCAAGCAATCTGTAACGTGTTGCACCGTGTTAAGACAGGCGGCGAGGTTATTGTAGGCAACGATACACGATTTATGGCAGAGAAGTTTGCTCGTGTATGCGCCCTACAGCTTGCCGACAATGGTTACCAGGCACTACTGTGTCGGCGTGATATGGCTACGCCAGCAATCGCTTATGCAATTCGCAGCCGTGGTATGCGAGGAGGTATTAACTTTACAGCCAGCCACAATCCTCCAGAGTATTGTGGTATGAAATTCTCTACAGATGATGGTGCGCCCGCGTTACCAGAAGTGACAAGGGCCATTGAAACAGAGATTGGGCGGCTGTTGGAATTAGGCGGGCCAAGCGAAGATGTTACTGCAACAGCCCGTCAGGGTGGCAAGGTAGAAGATTTCGATCCTACAGAAGAATATTTGAAGGATCTAGCAAGTAAAGTAGATCTTAATGTAATTGCCAAATCAGGATTAAAGATTATCTATGATCCGCTTTGGGGCACAGGACGCGGTCTGCTTGATCGAATACTGCGTGAAGCTGGTTGTGATGTGAAGGTACTTCATGACTGGCGCGATCCCTACTTTGGTGGACATAGTCCTGAACCCTCAGAAGAGAACTTAGCGGAACTGCGCGCACTGGTTAGTAAAGAGGGTGCACTAGGACTTTCTACAGATGGCGACTCAGATCGTTTTGGTATTCTAGATCGTGATGGCAGTTACATTGTCCCCAATCTAGTGATTGCACTACTAGTCGATTATCTTAGCGAAACACGTAAATGGGATGGAGGTGTAGCACGTTCCGTAGCCTCTTCACATTTAATCGATCGAGTAGCGCGTTCACATGGATTGAGCGTACACGAGACGCCGGTAGGTTTTAAGTTTATCGGTGAATTGATCAATCAGAACAAGCTTATTATTGGTGGAGAAGAGAGTGCAGGGCTCTCCATCCATGGGCACTATCCGGAAAAAGATGGCATTATCGCTTGTCTGTTGGTAGCAGAAATGGTTGCGCGCCGAGGTGCAAGCATCCAAAGCATGTTAGAAAACATCTACCAGCGGGTGGGACGTGTTTACAATCGCCGTATTGGCGTACACCTCACACCAGAGATCAAGGCGAACATACAGGCCCGTCTTAATGCTGAAACACCAGATCATATCAATGGTCGTAAGGTAGCTTCAGTGAACCGTGTAGACGGGGTGAAATACATTTTCGAAGACGGTTCATGGCTATTGGTGCGCTTATCTGGCACTGAACCATTGGCCCGTTGCTATGCAGAAGCAGATACGGAACAAGATTTGGAGGTGCTCCTTGAATCGGGTCGTAAATTCATCCTCGGTCAATGATTTTAAACCGACAATCTATGAGCTCGCTTATTGGCAACAACTCGCCAGTATGTTACATCTACCCGCTTATGTGTGGGTGAGTATGATCTTACTGGCAGCCACGGGACTCTGTTATTCACTAACAGTGCATACCCATGCGGAATTGGGTGCTGCCACTAGCGAGCATCAACAACTTGCCCGCGAAGTCAAGCGCTTAGAGATGGAAAATGTGCGACTGACTCAGCAATTGGAGGCAGTGGAAAAAGATCCTCGCACTATCGAGACACTGGCGCGTAGAGCAGGCATGGTCGCAGCAGACGAGGCGGTGATATTGATTGAATCTCATCCCACTGCTCCCACAACTAAACCACAGGCTAATACCTGTCCTGAACGTTAATCCTAAAAAGATGTTGTTTAGTCAATGAGTGTGTCACTCTTAAAGAGGAATAAGGTCTAGTTCTCTCGCAGCAGGTCACTGGTAAGAGCATGTTAACCAGTGACCTGGTCAGTTTCTTTAACTATAATCTGAGACTTATGAGCAGAACATTGATACAATGGTGCAATTAATGTATGCACAAAGTGTCTGCAAAAGCCGTGTCGCTACGAGAATTATTACAAACAATGGAGTAAGAAATTCCTTCTACAAATCGTGGGAAAAAGCTAGCTGTTGACCACGACATGATGTTACACTGCGTAAGCGAAATTGCCCTCACTAGAACCTCGGGTTTTCTCGTATCGATTTTGCCGCAACCAGCTAGGAGAAGTACACCATGGAACGCAAATATCGTCAAAAAGGTTATCAAGACGAAGCGAAAGATCAACCTAAGACTAAGGAACGCGCTAAGAGCGAGCCAGGTTATGGTCCGCGTCCCTCTCCACGTATCGAGACTCGCTTTATGGAAATAATGCGCTGCGCCAATTGCTCTGCTGCTATCGAGAATATTGGCGAGATCACCTTTACTGATCAATGTAAAAAATGTGGCGCCGATCTGCACTCCTGTAAGAATTGCCGCTACTTTGATCCAGGAGCACGCTTTGAATGTCAGAAGCCAATCGAGTCACGTATCGCAAAGAAGGCAGACCGTAACATGTGTATGCAGTTTACACCTAAGATCGCTGTGGAAAAACAACAACCTCGCGAAACAAAAAAGGAAGCAAATGTCTCTAGTGCACGCAAAGCCTTTGATGACCTGTTCAAAAAATAGCGGTTGAACACCCCAAAATTGGCCACCCGTCTATTACCACAAAGAACAGCGAACAACTATAGAGAGAATTTTCGCGCCTTATTGTATTCCTTATGTTGGTATACTTAATCAGTTATCACGTGGAAATGCTTGATGTCAGTAAGCGCACCACTACGTTTCTCAGGTGGTTCAAAGACTGCCTCTACACGCTGACCAAGAGCAAGCTTTTGTGCATCGCCTAGATCGAGAAAATGAGGCAACAGATTGGTACAACCATCAAGCTTGATAATGCCATAACCATAAGGTACAGGCCGCTCGATTCCAGTAAATGGATCGATAAAGCCAAAATTGATCACCGAGAAGGTCTGCAGCATACCGCCTGGCCCCACTTCAACCAAGTCATTCATTACCTTATGGCAAGTATGGCAAAAGTGGCGTGGAGGCACAAAAACCAGCGAACAATTATGGCAACGAGAAGCAAGTATCTTCGCCTCATCCCTTAGTGCAACAAGGAAGCGACTAAGCGCACGGCCTGCCGAATAGGCAAAAGGAAGATTAGTCTGCATTGAGATATATAGTGGTTTCTCTTTCGGTTTTTCCATAATTAATCCGCCTTTTCGGAAAGAATGAAGACCTCATTCCAGTATGATCCACCAAAGCCAGTAGAGAGCGCAGTACGCACTCCATCAACTTGTCGCTCGCCTGCCCGACCTTGTAACTGCAAGGATGCCTCAGCAAGACGTATCAGTGCTGTTGCACCAATTGGATTGGTTGAGACTACGCCACCAGAAGGATTGACAGGTAGATCTCCCTGCATTGCTGTTACACCCTCTTCTACCAGACGGCGCCCCTGACCACGCGGACAAAGCTGTAAATATTCGAGCCAGGCTACTAATGTGTAGCTAGCGGGATCGTAAAACTCAATCACATCGAGTTCATGCAAAGGATCATTAATACCGGCAATACGATAAGCCTCGATCGCGGCTGATGCCAATGTGCTCTGATGTTCGACAGTATAATCATCAAAAAAGACATCACCAATCCAAGCATGATTATGTCGACAGACAACTGCTTTAATCCACGCTGGTCGTGTGCAGAGTTGTTTAGCACGCTTCTCACTAGCCATTATCACAGCACAAGCACCATCTGAAGTAGGGCACATATCTAAGTAATGAATCGGATAAGCAATATAGGGTGACTCTAATACCTGCTGTACAGTTAACTCCAATTTTAGATGTGCATGAGGATTCTTCTGTGCGTTCTTGCGTGCACGTACGGCAGCAAGCGCAATGGTCTCTTCTGGTACATTGTAGGTTTTTATATATTGTGTGGCTTCAATAGCAAGTCCACCTACGGCGCCAGCTAATGTCATACGCTCGACAATTGGATCAAAGGCAGTGATGATGCCGCCAGTAGTATCACCCTCAGAAAGTTTTTCCCAACCGATTGCTAGCACTGTATCAAAGAGACCTGAAGCACAATGGTAGTAAGCACAAGCACCCACCGATGCGCCTGTTGTACCACCAGTAGCAATCTTCATTGCTGGTTTGAGCACTGAGCCTGCACCTTCGGCAGCCCACATATCGGAAAGGTTGATACCTTCAAAATGCTCCATATTACCGATCACAACAGCATCTATATCATCAAGAGTAATACCAGCCTGTAAGAGAGCACGATCAACGGCCTCTTTGATCATCTCAGGAATATTCACATCCGATCGCTTTGAGCAATGGTTGGTCTGTCCACTGGCAATTATCGCTACTTTTTCACTCATAAGCTCCTCTATAAGTTGTTCGACAGTATCCACACACAATGTGTCTGCCCACAAGAGCCGATCGTGCCATGTGCAAGCGCTCGCTTTGCACCTTCTACTTGGTGTTCGCCTGCTTCGCCACGCAATTGTAATGCTGCTTCAGCAACTCGTACTAGTCCTGCAACAATCATTGCATGTGCGCCCAACACGCCTCCGGATGGATTAACAGGTAGATTGCCACCGATACGAGAAGCACCTTTACGGATTAACTCTACTCCTTTACCACGCTCAGCCAATCCCAATAGTTCTGTCCACATCAACTCTTGATAACTTGCTGCTTCATATAACTCAACAACATCTAGATCACGATTGGGATCATTGATACCAGCCATACGATAAGCCTTTTCAGCAGCACGTTGTAATGAGACTGAAGTAGTGAGATCACGATCGCCCAGATAATAGTGATCCTGACAGTGGCCTACACCAGTTAACCATACTGGTTTATCAGTAAAGCGCGATACTAGATCTTCATGTGCTAACAATAGTGCGCAAGCACCATCAGAGACAGGCGCAATATCAAGCTCTTTGAGTGGTTCAGCGACTGGCTTAGATTTCAGCACTTCCTCAACACTGATATTGAGGGCGCGTTGTGCATAAGGGTTATGGCAAGCATTAGCAAGATTTTTTACAACTACTTCGGCTAAATCGGCCTCATTTACCTGATATCGCTCCATATAGGCACGTGCTTGCATAGCATTGGCGGCGGTTAGATCAATACCAAGCTGGCGTTGATAAATAGGATCGAAGACAGCGTTACCAAGCAGGCTGTTATTACCTTCTGAGCCTTTGCTATGTGCGACTACTAAGGCTGTGCCAAAAGAACCTGAAAGTATACGCATCATTCCATAGAGTACCGCGAGTGTGCCATCGGATGAGACTTTTGTCTCTGATCTCATCCAACCTCCTACGGCGTCTTGCACAGCCATATTCGAGATCGTACGACCATCCCAAAAATCGGAAGAGGCTGTCACAATGTTATCTATGTCATGATAATCAGCATTGGTTTGGGCAAAGAGTGATTGCACTACTTCATAAGCAAGCTCGGCATAGTTTTTATCTATTTTCTCGGCTTCAAATTTTGTCTGTGCGACTCCAACAATCGCAACACGATCCATAGAATTTCCTCCTCAGATTCAAAGAGGTTTGAAATATTGTATATCAGTAATCTGGCCAGTCGGTTGCTCGGCAAAGACTGCTGTTACTCGCATGCCAGTACGAACTGCACTTGCCTCTATTCCCCTAATAATATGGACAAATGCTGTGTCGGCACAATCAAGCTGGATTAATGCATAGACAAGCGGAACAGGCAGCGGGTGGATAGGTTCTTGATAATGAATCACGGTAAAGCTCTGCACAGTACCATTAGGACCAACCTCTACCCATTCATCTATATCACGAAAACAACGACTGCAGCTCTTACGTGCTGGCATTAGTACCCGCGCGCAGTTGGAACAGCGTGTTCCATAGATCTTTTTGCTCTCGGCAATCTCGCGATAAAATCGTGTTGCCGTCATGCCGGCTGCCCATCGATATGGTATGCGCATTGAGCGCCGATAAATGATCAGCTCTTCCTCTGATGACATAACTTACTCCATGTTAATTTGGCGACAAGATTAGTGCCATTGGCAAAGAAAATGCAAGCTGGATTATCGGACTGCACCAATATTATCTCTGACAGACGGCCTGGCCGAACTGGGTTGCGACCAGACCGGGCTTCCAGTATTATTAACCATCAGTTTTTTGACGGACTTCTCGACTTTTTAAGTCTGTTACTGCCGGTCTTGATAAAGCACTCCTTCTGTGTGACCCCACATTACTGGCACTCAGACACTATTTTTTATTTAGGAGAGATTGTGGCAAGTATTGAGCTTAATGTTGGCGAATCGATCGAGAACGCGTTACGGCGTTTTAAGAATAAAGTACAACGTGAGGGCATTATCAGCGACACCAAGAAACATACCTTCTACCTCAAGCCAGGCGAACGTAAACGGCTAAAATCGCAACAGGCGCGTCGCCGTCGCCGCCAAACCCGCCGCCGCAACTATTGAAGCGAGCTGGCTATCACCGACTCACAACTTTATATTGTAAGCTTTGATCTTACTGTTGAGTGTCGTGGCATTAAGACCAAGTAGTTTAGCGGCACGGCTCTGGTGACCACTGGTCTGCTCTAGCGCTTTCTTAATCAGCGATACTTCGAAACGCGCTACCTCATCATAGAATGATATACCATGTAGAAGATCGATCTGACCTACATAGCCACGACCACCATTGTTAGTAATAGACAATTGGGGATTGAGAACCTCTTCACGCAGATATTCACGCTCGATCGATTGACTACGTGTTAGCACCACAGCGCGCTCAATAAGATTTTCCAACTCACGCACATTGCCGGGCCAGTAGTATGCTTCTAACGCAGAAAGTACTTCAGGCTTGAGTTCATTACTGATAGTACGATTATTTTCTAGGTTAAATTTGTATATAAAATGCTGTGCAAGTGGCAAGATATCCTCAGGCCGTTCTCGTAGTGGCGGTAGATCGATTGTGATTACATTGAGACGATAATAGAGATCTTCACGAAAACGCCCTTCTGCAACCGCTTGCCGTAGATCAACATTGGTAGCAGCAATAATACGCACATCTACTTTGCGTGTAGTAGTATCACCAAGTGGAAGGAACTCGCGCTCTTGAATGACTCTGAGTAGCTTTGTCTGTGTCTCAAGTGAAATATTGCCGATCTCATCAAGAAAGATCGAACCGCTATCAGCAAGCTCAAAGAGGCCCTTTTTAGCCATTACAGCACCGGTAAAAGCGCCCCGCATATGACCAAAGAGTTCTGATTCCAAAAGCTCAGTAGGAATATTGCCACAATTGACAGTAACAAATTGGCCATGTTCAGAACGTGGGCTGGCAAAATGGATCGCACGCGCTACTAACTCTTTACCAGTACCCGATTCGCCCTGTATCAACACAGTGGTGCGTGCCGGTGCAACTTGCTCGATCTGCTCAAGCACATCCTGCATCTTCTTACTACGTGCAATAATCTCGCTCTTTTGTGAAACCCGCCGAAGTGTCTTTTTAAGCTCGCGTCGCTCCTCATCCTTACGCCGACGTGCAATCGCAGCGGCAATTGTGCGTAAGATATGATCATTCTCAAATGGCTTGCGTATACAGCTAAAGGCGCCCCGCTCCCAGGCCGATACAGCCGTCTCAAAAGTAGCATAAGCAGTGATCATTATGATCACTGCTTCAGGATCAATACGCAGTAAGCCCTCTAATGTTTTAATACCACCAATACCAGGCATTGAAACATCTAGTAATACAACATCAAAGGGTCTCTGCTGATAACGTTCTAGGCCTTCCTCGCCAGTTTTAGTCAACTCTACCCGATAGCCCTCCTGTGTTAATAGGCTCTCTAGCACATCGCGCATTATCTCTTCATCATCAATAACGAGGATATTGCCTTTTTTAGCCATAAAAACTATTTGCTGGCAAAGTAGCCAGAGCGGGTACGCACGGCATACTTCTTTTTAGTATCAGAAAGTTTTACCTGTAAACGGTGCCAACGACCATCACGTTTATCGTTGCTTGGATAATAACCAAGAATATATTGAGAACGTAGACCCTCATTGATCTTACCAGAAATAATACTGACCTCGTCTAGTGAATCTGGGAAGAAGGCCTGTCCACCTGTCTCTTCTGCAACCTTCTTGAGCAGCCCCTTGGCCTTACCTGCCGTAGATTCTAAAAAAGTGCCTTTGGAATCAACAAACCCTTCAGGAAACCCAATCATATAAACTTGTACATTTAACTCTCGCAACTGATCAATCATATCACTAACCTTAATAGAACTGTCGCGCTCATCACCATCCGACATCACGACAAGCGCACGGCGGCGATTTTTTGCTTGTTGATCAGCATACTGGCCAGCAGCAGAGATACCATCGAGTAGTGCGGTTCCGCCACTAGAATACATATTGTCAAGTTTGGCGATAGCTTCACTAACATTGCTTGTAAAGGGCTGTACAAAGCGTATACGCAGAGGGTCCTTCATATCAACAATAAAGACCTCATCTCCAGGTCGGCAACGGCCTAATAATTCCTTGGCAGCAGAGATCACTGTCTTGAGTTTGAAACGCATAGAGCCAGAAGTATCAATGACAATACCAAAACTGACTGGGACATTATCCGAAGAGAAGATCTCGATCTGTTGTTCAACCTGCTCGTCAAAGACACGGAAATTACCCCTGCCTAGTCCTGCAATGAAGTTGCGGTCCTTATCTTGTACGGAGACATCGATAAGCACAAGTTCAGATTTAACTTCTAATACTTGATCGGAAGCGGGCACAGCCACACTATTATTATCAGGCTGACTAGTCTTAAATTGATTGGCAGCAGGCTGTTCCTGAGCAATCGCTAGACCAGCCCAAAGTAGACCAACGACCATCAGAGCAATGGCGCGGTAGAAATAGAAAACGCTCTTCATACCTCAACCTTTTTCTATTAAATTTTACCGAAATCGGAACTTCGGCAGGGCGACACAGTTTTACGTAAAATCCTGAGTTCGCAGCTAAGCGGGCGTGTACA
>JBFLVQ010000058.1:0-24321 GCA_040758525.1 Acidobacteriota bacterium | reverse complement strand
TATACTTTTTACGCAATTCTTTCAGTTCTTCTTGTTGGTTCTGTAACAACTCACGATAGTTGAAAGGAGGATTACCCCAACAACCGATCAATCGATAGAAATAGATCTCTTTACCATTAGCATCAACTAGCTTGCCACCCTGACACTGGGCCTTCATCTCATTCAGCCTATTCTCCACAGTAATCTTCTTAGCATCTTTGCCGATGCCTTCGGTAGCAACAACATCGATCAATTTTACATCCTCAGGTAGGCAATTATATTTTTGTGCGCGTTTTGGGGGACGTACTGTCTTTACTCTTTTTGTCCTTGGTTTGCCATCTTGCTTGGCTGTGGTAGGTAGACTAAGGCAAAGAGTAAAAAGGAAAATTATTATTACTAAAGAACGCATATATCAAACCTCCGTTGCGCAATCGCGCTTTATCTAAAGAACGGAAGGGAACCAGAGAGCTTGCGCATATAGACAAAATTATTGTGCGCATCAACCGCGTGGGTTAGACCAATCTACTCTAGGCAGGCGTTGCAATCGCTTCTCACGTTGCTTATATTCTTTGATCTGACGGCGTACCTGTTGTATCTCCTGCTCGTCCAAAATATTCTGCAATTGCTTAAGTGCCTGAATCGCAGTCTTGTATTCGGCATCGGCAGCATAACATTCAGCAAGCCCATAATAAGCAGCACGTACAATTGCGCGTTGCTGAGTATGGTTACGGATTATCTCATAGATCGGTATAGCAGAATGGTACTGCCGCCGCAATCTATGGCGTATACTGGCAATACGCAGGTAGGCTTCCTCGCTAAAAGTATCATAGGGTATGTCTTCAACCACCTTCAGATATTCTAGCTCTGCTTGATCCAGATCATTGCGGTCATAGTATAGATTGGCTACTTGCAGACGCAGTTCCCTTGCTTCAGTAGCAGGTACACGTAAGATCAACTGTTCATATTCAGCAATCGCTTCAGCCAGTTGGCCATTTTTAACCGCAGTCTCAGCTAAGCGTCGTCGCGCTGTCAGCGTCAATTCCAGATATGTCTGTTGATCACCTGCTTCAGTTAGCAATAGACGATAATGATGTTCGGCGCGAGTGTAATCATGCAGATTAAGGTAATAGGTGCTGGCCAGTTCACTGCGAGCCTGCAGACTCAATGAGTCTTGTGGTTGTCGTTGTAAGAACTCTTCATAGCAAACTATTGCCCTATGATACTCACGCTGATCCCAATGCTGCCGTGCCATCATTAGCAGATGTTCTGGCGGCGACTCACAGGCAAGTAACAACCCTATCAAGAGAACAAGTAAGATGGCGCTGCAACTGCGCATCTATTTCTCGCTCTCCTCTGGGATAGGTTCGTTTTGGCGCTCAATCAAGGAAGCAGAAGCCACCCTGTCACCATCAGCAGTATCGATTAGTCTGACTCCCTGGGTGCTACGTCCTGTTTCACGTATATCCGCCACATGCAGACGTATAACTTTACCATGCACACTTACCAACATTATCTCGTCATCATCGCGCACTGGCATTACCGCTACCACAGGCCCGGTCTTATCGGTTACTTTCATGTTGATAACACCTAGTCGGCCTCGCGATGTATAGCGATACTCCTCAATAGGGGTACGCTTACCAAGCCCATATTCGGAAACAGTAAGCATCTGTTCATTGCCAATCACCGCAGCAACACTAACAACATAATCATTATCACGTAGTTCTATACCACGTACACCAATAGCTTGACGGCCCATCGAGCGCACTTCTGATTCGTTGAAATAGACTGCCATACCATCATGAGTGGCAATAAAGATCTTCTTATTGCCATCGGTAAGCTCAACGGCAATAAGCTCGTCGCCTTCCTCAATATTGATTGCGATAATACCTTTGGCGCGACTATAAGCAAACTCTGACAGTTCAGTCTTCTTGACCGTGCCACGACGTGTCACCATTACAACGTAGCGTCCCTTAGAGAATTCTCTTATCGGCACGATCCCAGCCACATTTTCACCGGCAGGTAAATTGATCAGATTGACAATCGCCTTACCTTTACCAGCGGCTGCCACATCTGGGATCTCATGTACTTTCAATGTGTAGACCTGTCCATTACCGGCGAAGATAAGTAAATAAGAGTGTGCTGAAGCAATAAAGATATGATCGACAATGTCCTCAGCTTTGGTTGTCATACCGCGCCGGCCTGTACCACCACGTCGCTGGCTGCGGTATGTTGTCAGTGGTGTACGTTTAATGTAGCCACCGTGGGTAATCGTGATCACCATCTCTTCATCTGGGATCAGATCCTCTAGTGTTAACTCTGCCTCTTCTTCTACGATCTGTGTGCGTCGAGCTTCTCCAAACTCCTTCTGAACATCGCGCAGTTCCTTAATTATGACATTCTTAAGCGTCACTTCATTATTAAGGATATCTTCTAGCTCAGTAATGCGACGTTGCACTTCACGTAGTTCATCAAGGATCTTTTGACGTTCTAATCCGGTCAGCTTATGTAACTGCATATCTAGGATTGCTTGCGCTTGCAGTTGTGAAAAGCTGAATTCTCGCATCAACCCCTCACGAGCTTCGTTGACGGCTTTTGAGGCGCGAATCAATTTAATGATCGCGTCCATATGATCGAGTGCCTTGGCAAGCCCTTCCAATATATGTAGGCGGGCGCGTGCCTTGCGTAGCTCATATTCGGTACGACGTCGTACTACCTCTTTGCGGAAATTGATAAAGAATTGCAAGGTATCAACAAGCCCAAGCACACGTGGCTGTCCTGCTACAATAGCAAGGTTAATGATACCGAAGGTTGTTTGCATAGGAGTAAGCTTGTAGAGATTATTGAGCACTACTTGCGCCACGGCGCCACGCTTTAATTCAATTACAATACGCATTCCTTCACGATCCGACTCATCGCGTAAATCAGAGATATCTTCAATTTTTTTATCATTGATCAGTTCGGCAATACGTTCGATAAGTTTTGCCTTGTTAACCTGGTAAGGTATCTGTGTAACAATAATTGCTTCACGCTCATCATTACGTCCTACACGGTCAATTGCTGCACGTGCACGCATTACCACCATACCACGTCCAGTCTCATAAGCTTGCCGTATACCCTCACGCCCGCAGATAAAGGCGCCGGTGGGGAAGTCAGGACCAGGCAACAGTTTGATAACCTCTGCCAGCGGCGCATCCGGCTTCTGCAATAACATCACGGTTGCCTCGATGACTTCGCTAAGATTATGTGGTGGAATGTTGGTAGCCATGCCTACGGCAATACCAGAGGCGCCATTGACAAGTAGATTAGGAAAACGGGTTGGCAAAACTACCGGCTCCTCAAGCGACTCATCATAATTAGGCTGGAAATCAACGGTCTCTTTCTCAATATCTGCCAGCATCATATCGGCGATCTTCGCCATACGTACTTCGGTATAGCGCATCGCGGCAGCAGCATCGCCATCGACAGAACCAAAGTTGCCCTGTCCATCGATGAGCGGCATACGCATAGCGAAGTCTTGCACCATACGTACAATTGTGTCATAGACCGCCACATCGCCATGTGGATGGTATTTACCAATACAATCACCCACCACACGCGCCGATTTTTTGTATGGCTTGTTATAAGCATTACCAAGCTCATGCATTGCCCAGAGGACACGTCTATGCACGGGCTTAAGACCATCACGTACATCAGGTAATGCACGGCCTATAATTACTGACATTGCGTAGTCTAGATAACTACGCCGCATCTCATCTTCTATATTTACAGGTACCTCTTGCTCTGTTTCCATAGTGCCTCACGGATAAGATTTGGGCATCGCATTAATTGCTTAACCCAATAATTTCAAAGTAATTTAAAAGGTAAATTATAGCGCAATCAGAGCACTTCCAGCCAGTGCTTGCGCCTGGTCAGACACGACATATTTATAAGCAGATAACCGGATAGGATGCCTTGTGTGGATATGCTGTTAGTGTTACTTAGTTGCGTCTAAACTTACCACTGATTCATTGCCAATAACTTCTGCTGAATGCACGGTACCAGCCGGGATCTCAAGCATATCCCCGGCTTCTAAGAGGAACTCCTGGTCGTTGGCAATGAGCTTAAAACAACCACGTAACACGGTGTCTTTCTTATCCACACCATGTGTATGAGGAGAGAAGTAGGTGCCTGGTGGGTAGATATAACGCGCTACTGTATAGCCTTCTGCCATCAGTCTTTGACGCATATTCGTTTCGTTCAACTCTCCCCAGGCAGGATTCCACTTCTCAATTTTCATCGGGATCTAACTCCAATTGATTGGTGACCGATTTGACGCCTGCCACCTCACGTACAATACGCTCGGCCAGTAACTTCTCAGCGCGCGATCGTACCCGCCCACGTAGCCGCACATTACCATTGTCGGCAATAAATTGCATACGCTTTAGATCAAAAGCATCTGTCTTGTAACAAGCAAACTCTACTTCCTTAGCAAGCCGTTCGTTAGGATCTTCAGGCGCACTTGGCGATGTAGCGATTGCTGGCTGTTCACTAGATACTGGCGTCTCTACTGGCACAGCCGGCTTTACGGTCAGCGCAAGCGTAACATTACGCACCCCGGCTAGACCACGCGCGAACTGTTCTAGCGCTAATCGCTGGAACTCATTCTCGACTGTACCACGTAGTGTGACCACACCACTATTGACCTCGACATCCAGGGAATGTTTGCGCCATTCTTCGTTCTTAAGGATCTCCTGTAAGAGTGTCAACTTGATCTCAGCGTCAGAAACGGTAGGTGCGGCAGGTGTTGGTGCTGTTGGCGCAGGCTCGCGATTGTTGGCGCTACCGCTCCCTTGTAGTCGTGTAAACCAACTGCGGACGGGCTCGGAATAGTAATAAACACCCCCTGCAGCAGTCGCAATGATCACTAGTAGTAACATGGCTATGATAATATAGCCCTTCCTCGTTAGCTTCATAGCTTATCCTCGAAAACCTTCTGTTTTCCGCTGATTATACAAGCAGGCGCTTGTGCCCGCCAGTGATATTCTGTACAATAACGCTGCGTTTCTATCAATGAGGAGCACCACACCAATGGCAAAAAATCCTGATCCCATGCCTGATCCTATGGAGGATCTAAGCTCTGTTGAGAGTGGTGCGATACCATTGGAAGATACCAATCTGGATACTGAATTGGATCTACTCGCTAACCAGTCTGCGCTAATCAATAGCAATATACTTGCTGATGAGCGGCTTGCACTCGATAATCATCAACTCGAGTTTATTCAGTTTCTACGCCTTATTAAGACTCCTGAACAGTATTTAGCGCTAGCAGATCTTTATACCGACTTTGAGTTGATTTTAACGCTCCAGCGTAACATAGATTTCCTAGACGAGAATGATCTATTAGGACAACCTACACTAGAAAACTCGGCAAAAAAAACGATACTGCTGCTTGACTGTGTTACCCGTGTGCTAAATAACATTCTTCGTGTTAAGCCCGAGGCTCCTTATCTGAAAGAGATGCATCGTGTACGTAAGAGCGCACATCTGCCTGTCGATCAATACTACCGAGTAAAATCGCCAGATGTGGACTTAATGAAAAGCTATACTAATTTTGATCAGTTAAAACTACTGCTCTTTAACAGTGTACATAACCGTCAGGTGTTTGATCTGCTCGATACCATGAGCGATCGTGTGCTACCACAGTTCAAAGAGTTCCTTAAGGGCTTGCGCCGCAACGAAGCATCTACACCAGCAATGGAGTTGCTGGGCCATGAGACAGATGGTTTAAGACCACTTACTCGCCGCCCCATTACTCCAGAGACTGAGGCGCTGCTACGCCAAACCATTATCTCACTTACTAACAGTTTTCTTAGCACACAAACACAGCAACCGACCTATCAGGATAGGATAGTGCAGTTGGTGGCTAATCTTAAGGAGGTCTACGGCGCGCTTAATGATCTACAGAAGACCTCAGCCGCACAGGCAGTAAATATTCCACAATTACAGAAACAGATCGAACAGGTCTTGCTCGATTTCAATAACGTCACCAACTTATCAACATTAGATACGCCTACCAATAACACATCGACATCTTTTCTCTTTGAGGTTACTGAATACCTATTGCAGATTGGTAGCGCACTAGATATTTTCTATGAACAACAGCCCATTACGCGACTGGATGAGACCTATCTAAAGCGACTAGATCTAGCTCGTAATACCGTCAAACACCTGCGTACTGTGATGAAAGAGGAGCACTACCACGAAAAGGCTCAACTTCCTTTCCTTAATCTCAAGAGCTTTGTCTACTTTGCCGTTAAAGTAATTAAAGATCTAAACTATCTTAATCCCCAGTTGCATCGTAAATATCGTTACTATATCGAGCGTAATGTACTTGATAGTCGCCTGCAGGAAGCATTTCGCCATATTCCCAAAGAGAACCGTACAGAAAGACGCTATACTATACCTACCTTACTGGAACTCAATCGTATGTTGCGTATCATCTCGCGTATTAGCCCCAGTAAGGATGATCGTACAGATTACCAACTCACCTACTACTGGTTTAGGTTAGTAGAGTTGAATCTGCGCAATCTGATCGCTTTCCTGAAAACCTATCCGCCTAGTGAGCCACTTGCCAGTCGTTTTGATAGTATCTCTTTTACTCTTGAGATGGAGGCTGAACGGGTTTTTGGCAAGAATGGCCATCTAGCACAACTGAGCGAACATAGCCCTCTTGAGGAGTACATCAAACGTATAGAGGATTGTGTAGGCATCCTAGGGCGTGCATTACAAGAGAACTATTTGCAGATTGCACAGGCCTATCTACCTAATCTTACTCGTGAGGATCTAGATAAAGACTATCAGGATCGAATAGCAGCAACCTTATTGCTACGTGAGCATACTTGGTGCATTTGGCAGGTATGTACACAGGCCGAACAGCATTTGCGCACCCATATCGAACAAGACACTCTCTTTGAGATAGGTCCATTTGTCAGTGGCTTGTTGCGTCGTATACAGATCTATTTTGTTAAGTTCCTTCCTAAAGTCTTCTATTCGGATCGTGTAGAACTCAAACGTACTTTCAACGATCTACTCAACTGTGCAACATTACTGGCAAATCGCAAAGGTGCAATCAATCTACAGCATCTAGATCAGTTGCGTGAGCGTATACATGTACTGACAACGCTCTTTGCTAGTCTCTCAGAGAACATCAAGAATCGCTCTATCCTAGCCGGCAAACCTTTTAATGAAGAGTCTGCGCTACGCACTCTACATAAGTATCTACAATCTGGCGAACTACGTACACCCAATATCAATCCAGATTTCTAACCCCAGCAAGAATGTGTAAAGATACACAGCTACACGCGGCGGTTTTGACACAACCAATATAACGCTGCCCTGTTTTTGCCACTATTTCCTAGTAATCCCACACTGTTTAGGCTGGCATAACCATTGCAATTCTCTTAAGCGGCTAAAAAAGCCTTAAATTTTGTGTAAGGAGTTTTGCCGTATGCCTCTAACATCTCGTATTAACAACTACCTTGCTGAACAGGCGCGTGCCCAGCGTCTGCCCTTACCCACTCAAGACCAAGACCTCTTTCATACCGGTTATCTTGATTCATTTGCCATTATTGAACTGATCGCACTTATCGAGTCGGAATATAGAATCAAATTGAAGGATGCCGACCTTGAACCAGAAGCAGTTGCTACCATTGCCAAGATCGAATCACTTGTTAACCGTTATCAACATAATGCCTAGGTGAAATATGCTCTTCAATAGCAGTGCCTATATCCTTTTTCTAGCACTTGTCTTCTTCCTATACTGGCTGCTGGCTGGCTTACCACGTATTGCAGTGCTATTACTGTTAGCAGCCAACTACTTCTTCTATGGACAATGGAGCCCCAAATATCTTGTCCTGATCTTCCTCTCTTCGACAGTAGACTATCTGGTTGGACGAGCAATGGGTACAGCTACAACAGCAGGGCGACGTAAGCTGTTATTGGTAGCCGTTACTGGTTACCATCTTACAGTGCTGTGCACATTTAAGTATTTCAACTTCTTCATGCAATCCTACACTGAGATAACAGGCTGGTTAGGCCAGCCCAGCGCTGGTCATTTCTTGGATGTGATTGTACCGGTCGGTATCTCATTCTTTACCTTTCAATCGATCAGCTATGCAGTCGATGTTTATCGGCGCAAAATCGAGCCTTGCCGTGACTATCTAGAATATCTCACTTATGTTTCATTCTTTCCTCAGATGATTGCAGGTCCGATTGTGCGTGCTACCACTTTCTTCCCACAGTTTCGTAATCGCACACCCCTTACTAATGAGCAAGGGGCGCGCGCCTTCTTTCTGATAATGGCAGGGCTAGTGAAGAAGGTAGCCATTGCAGACTTTCTTGCTATCAATATTGTTGATCGTGTCTTTGAATTCCCTGAACGTTTCTCTGCATTAGAAGTGCTCGCCGCTGTTTATGCCTATGCGATTCAGATCTACTGTGACTTCTCTGGTTATACAGATATTGCGATTGGCTCGGCACTGCTGCTTGGTATTACACTGCCAATTAACTTTGATGCCCCTTACACTGCTAGTAGTCTGCCAGACTTCTGGCGACGCTGGCATATTTCGCTCTCAACCTGGTTACGTGATTATGTCTATCTGCCTCTTGAACTAGGTAGCCTGCGTCGTAATGGTGCGCCTAGACCTAGCTCAGCCTATCAGAACCTGATTATCACTATGCTGCTAGGCGGATTATGGCATGGGGCTGCCTGGACTTTTGTAATCTGGGGCGCACTACATGGTTTGGGTCTTGCTTTTACACGATTTATCGAACGTCTATCCTGGTGGCGCCGTGTGCAGCAGCTCAAGTGTTGGTGGCTAGAGGCAATCTGTCTATTTTTGACCTTCCACTTTGTCTGTTTAGGATGGATCTTCTTCCGTGCAGCAAATTTTGATCGTGCTTTTGCCATACTTAAACAGTTAGGCACACTCACCTGCGAACATGCCAATCTAGGTACTGCAATATTAGTAGTGTTAGCGATCGGCTTTGTCACGCACTGGCTGCCAGAGCGTCTAGTTGATCGTGCGCGTATCGCCTTTAGCACTCTACCTGCGCCTGCACAAGCCACATTAATACTGGCTATCGGCATTGCCCTCTATAAGGTTTCTAGTAGCAATGTGGTGCCATTCATCTACTTTCAGTTCTAATCCCCTAGGAGAGCCATATGCTCAGTTCCAACACAATCATAAAAGAGAGCTTCAAGCTCTATCGTTACCCGCAATTTCTCACCAGTATCTATCAGGGAGCAAAAAAGATCCCATTGAAACAACATATCACCGGTAACAAGACTGCCCATACAATTCTCTGGTTCTTCACCCTGGTCGCAATAATGATCTTTATTCCTAGCTTAGAGGACTATCGACTTATCTCTGCCAAACAGATCAGGAAAATGCTTACCGCCAAACCAACCAGTAATGCTCCACCTACTACAATCCTGCCACAGGAAGCTGCTGTTGTGCAGTTCCAAGAGCCCATAGAGGAGTTACCTGTTACCGAAGCAAAAACACAAACACCTGTTAATGAGCATAGTATAGAGGATGCTACAGGCCATGCGTTAGATCATTTTTATGCTTCTCTGACCCGTACTAATGCTAAAGAACTTGGCGCCGTGACGCGTATTATCCATTATGGCGATTCACCACTTACTGCTGATGGTATTACTAGCACGACACGCCGTCTGCTACAGGATCAGTTTGGTGATAGCGGTCATGGTTTCGTATTGATCGATAAGCCTTGGGGTTGGTATAGCCATTATGGTGTGTTACATAGTGGCAATGGTAAATGGACCATTGATCGTATCATCAATCGCAGTCTCAAGGATGGTGCTTATGGGCTCGGTTTTGTCAGCTTTAAATCAAAAACTGCTGGTAGTATCGCCACCTTCAGCACAATCGAACGTGGCCATAATGGCAAATCGGTATCACGTTTTGATATCTACTATCTTGCACAACCAGGCGGTGGACAGTTTTCCATTGAAGTTGATGGGATTGTACAGAGTGTAGTTTCTACTGACACGCCACAAACCCAAAGCATGGTACAAAGCGTTAATCTGCCAGATGGCGCTCATCGTCTTAAACTCAACACATTAGGCAACGGTGAAGTACGACTCTTTGGCATTGTGCTAGAGCGCGATCAAGCCGGCGTTGTATATGATTCTATTGGTATCAATGGCGCTTATATACGTCTGCTCACTACTACTCTCAATGCTGAACATTGGGCGGCGCAACTGCGTGAACGCAAGCCCAATCTGGTTATATTGAATTATGGTACCAATGAAAGCGAATTCCCTCAGGTAGTAAATGAGAGCTACTTACAGGATCTGAAAACCACCATTGCACGACTTCGCGAAGCATTGCCTGAAGCTTCCATACTGCTAATGGCGCCTATGGATCGCGCCGAACGCAATCAAGAAGGTGAATTGGTAACCCGTGCTGTCATCCCCAAGATTGTAGAATATCAACGGCGCGCTGCCCAAGAAATGGGGGTAGCATTCTTTGATACATATATAGCAATGGGTGGTGAGGGGACAATGGCAAATTGGTACCAGGCACAACCACGTCTATGTACGGGTGATCTCACTCATCCTACGGCACAAGGCCAAGAGATTATTGGTCGGCTGTTGACGGATGCGCTACTAGCAGGTTATCAGCAGTATCAACAACAAAATCATTAATAGAGTTAACCCTGATGAACAGTCAACTGCAGAGGAGAGAGAATTTATCAAAAGCTATCATAAGGGTGCCTTCTCTGTCCTCTATGATCCCATTTTTAGCAACATTCTTGCTAATGTCTACAACGGTGAGCGCACAACAATCCCCTACTCTTACCAACGAAGATTTTGGGGTTGGTCGGCCAGGTGGATTAAACAGAATCATTATGGGTAGATCTAGTGAAGGCAACACACGTCCACGTCGTGTTAACAGTGGCGCACTAGAAGATCCTAGCGGGCGTGGATTAACATCCTTTTATGAGGCGCTACGCCAAATTGAAACTGGCGAGCGCCTTACACCGATACACATTCTACATTATGGTGACTCACATACTGCTGCTGATCTACTCACCGGTACGCTGCGTAGGCTGCTACAAGAGCGTTTTGGTGATGGTGGCGCTGGCTTCCTGTTTGCTGGACGGCCTTGGAAAACCTATTGGCATACACGTGCACGCTTTGGCAACAGTAGTGGCTGGCTCAGTGAAGGCATTGGCACACAACAGCAGCAGAATGGATTTTATGGGCTTGGTGGTGTGAGTATGGTCTCGCGTAATGCTGGCGAGACTATCTGGGTTGAAACCATCTGGAGCAACTTTGATATTTACTTATGGAAAGAGCCTGCCGGCGGCCAGCTATCTGTATATGTCGATGGGATACTTAACACAACTACTTCACTACAAGCCAATGAACCCCAAGTAGATTATCTAACGCTCACAGCCGTAGAAGGATTGCATCGTGTCGAGTTACGTACACTTGATAATGGTTGCGCACGTATCTTTGGCTTTATTGCCGAACGAGCTAATGGACTAAGTTATGACACACTAGGTATCAATGGCGCACGTGTCACACGTTTGTTGAGTTGGAATGAGAAACTGCTCACTGAACATCTGGCTCGACGCCGACCCGACCTAATTATTGTTGCTTACGGCACAAATGAGATGAGTGATCTTGATTGGCATCCGATTACCTATGCAGCACAGTTTTCTGCTGCTGTGAACCGATTGCAGCGAGCCGTGCCTTCGGCTGCTATTCTTATTCTAGGGCCACCCGAGCGAGCTATACGCCAAGGACGAAAATGGCAAGTGCTTGATAATCAACTATCGATCATAGAAGTGCAGCGTCGTGTTGCCCAGGCACATTCTTGGGCATTCTGGAACAGCTATCGAGCAATGGGCGGAAAAGGTTCAATACACCGTTGGTCGCTCACTTCGCCACCACTTGCACAACCAGATCATGTTCATCTTACTCGTGCTGGTTATGATCGTATCGCACAGTTGATCTATCAAGATTTAATACGTGGCTATCGAGCGCCACAGCAATCCCAGAAAGATCGCAATGACAATAGTGCAATGTGGCTGGTTACACTGGCTGCACTAGGATTAGCCACTGGTTATCAGTTACACACACATAGCGCTAAGACTTTACTGGCTCGTTTTTCTCTAAGGCTTGTAAAAGGTAGGCCGCGGTTCGCTGCACCTCTTTCAGATGTTCCAGGCCGGATTCGATCTGTGCCAGCGCCTCCGGTAGATTAGCATAGTGTGTCCCTTGCTCTTCTAACCATTGTGCTGCCTGCTCGAATTGATTGCCCTTTACTGTGAGCATATGCTGGCAATAATCTAGATACTCCTGCAGACGCTGGCACTCTTGCTTAAGTAACGCGCTATTGGGAAAGGCAGCTAATGAGTCTACTTTCTGAATAGCAGGGAGGTCACCGGTAGTGCCATAATATCGATCGCTGATCGACGCACCACCTAGTAGGGTAGTACGTTTGTGACTCTTACGACTCTCCTGTTCTGGGTCATAAGTGGAGAGCGTGGCCAAATAAGAGGTAAGTCCATTGGCAGGTATATGAGTATTAAGCCCATCTCCTCCAAACTTAGCCAAGATCACCGTGACATTATCGGGTGCGCCACGCTGTTTGGCGAGACTGATCAACTGATCGCAAGCCGCGGTAGGCGAGAGATTTTCTACTAAGTAGCGCATCTCATCCGTATTCACCATATTAGAAAGGCCATCAGTGCATAGCAGTAATACATCTTGCTGGCTTAGCTGAAACATATTCACAGCAACTTGAATCGCCTCGCTACCGCCGATTGCCTGCAAAATCATATTACGCTGAGGATGGTGATCGGCATTCTCTGGTTTCAATGCACCCCTGGCTACCAGTTGAGCAACCAGTGATTGATCGGTAGTTATCTGTTTGATCTTGCCATCGCGCACCAGATATGCGCGACTATCGCCTACCACGGCGACAAAGACTTGGTTGTCCTCAATAAGCGCGGCTGTTACGGTTGCCGCCATATTTTGCATTATAGGATTGGTACGCCGCTCATTCCAGACAATGTTATTGGCCTCTTCTACCGCTGCTACCAGTCGATCAGACGCTGAGACACTTCTGGATAGCCGCATAAGTGCATCTTTGAGGGCGAAGACGGTTAACTCGCTGGCAACCTCGCCATATAGCGCACCTCCTACGCCATCCGAGACCGCCAATAGTAGAGTATTCTCGCCCACTCGATGGTTGAGTTGGAAATTCTCTGGGAGAGACTCACCCGTCATCAAATCTGCCATTATTAAATTATCTTCGTTATTGCTACGCACCACGCCAACATCTGATCGTGCTGCGACATTACAGATCACTGTACCGTTCTCCATACCAATCCTCCGAAATTCCTTGATCGTTACCCCTATTCTCTTTCCTATACACATGGTAAATCGATGGTCGAATTACCATATATCGAATATATGTGTATAATAGTTTCCTTTAGACGCGAGAATATAACGCCTCAGGATCTATTATCCAAAATTCAGATAAATAATGCTAGAATTTGAATTTGAATAAGACTTATTTTTCTTTATTCGTATTGCTGTCGAAAGCGCTCATCAAGGATACGGCTGTCTGCTTAGCCTGTTGGATCTGTTCTAAGCCAGTTTGTATCTCAGCAAGCAATTCCGGCAGGTAAGCATACTGTACCCCCTGACCAGCCAGCCATTCTGTTGCTTGTTTTACCTGCTCGCTTTTTATCAGCATAAGATGGTAACAATAGTCTAAATATTCGATCAAAGCTTGGCACTCCTGGCGAAGTACCGCACTGTTAGGAAAGAAAGCCAGAGAATTTACTTTTTGGTGGTCTGGCAACGGTTCTGGCGAACCGTAATACATATTGCTAATTGAGAAGTTGCCTAGGAGATTTGTACGTTTGTGGCTCTTGCGGATCTCCTGTTCTGGATCAAAGCTGGAGAGCATCTCCAATTTGCCACTGCCGGGCGAATTATTACCGGCCAGGCCATCACCATCAAATTTGGCAATAATAAGAGTAATATTATCTGTGCCGCCGCGCTGCTTGGCGAGTTCTACCATCTGTTTGCAAGCCGCCCAAGGTGATAGGTTCTCGACCAGATGGCAGATCTCATCAATTGTTATCATATTGGAGAGACCATCAGTACACATCAACAAAGCATCACCCTGCTGTAGTTGAAGCATGGTAACAGCAACCTTAACAGCTTCGTTGGCGCCGATTGCCTGTAATATCACATTCTTGCGTGCATGCTGGTTAATATTTTCCGGTTTGACTACTCCTTTAGCGACCAGGTGGGCGACAAAAGACTGGTCCATGGTTACCTGTTTAATGTTGCCGCCGCGCACTAGGTAGGCGCGGCTATCACCCACTTCAGCGATATAAGCAAGATCCTCATCAATAAGTATTGCAGTTACAGTAGCAGCCATCCCCTTGACATTTGGATTAGAACGACTTTCGTTCCAAACAATGTTATTAGCCTCTTCAACGGCTGCCTCTAATCGATCATGAGCAGAAATATGTTTAGGCAAGCGCATAAGCGCGTCTTTAATGGCAAAGACGGTCAGTTCACTGGCAACTTCACCGCTATTGCCACCTCCTACACCATCGGAAACAACCATCAATATCGAATTATGATGTAACGGATAGCTGAGTTGGCAGTGCTCTGAGAGACTCTGACCAGTCATCAAATCCGCCATTATTAAGTTGTCTTCATTGTTACTACGCACCACACCGGCATCAGTACGTGCCGCCAAGTTGCAGATTACCGTGCCTCGCGACATAGCGCTTGCTCCTTGTATGGTAGTGGCGAAATGATAGCCTGACTTCCGTACGA
Source organism: Acidobacteriota bacterium (assembly GCA_040758525.1). Classification (GTDB taxonomy): domain Bacteria; phylum Acidobacteriota; class Blastocatellia; order Chloracidobacteriales; family JADJPF01; genus JBFLVQ01. Next base: position 9,461 of record JBFLVQ010000058.1, on the reverse strand, counting down.
TTACCAGCACTGTTTTTCTACGGTAGCGATTTGGAGGGCAAAAATGATTTGATTATTATCAGCTAATCAGGAATTCTCCTTTGGCAACAAGCATTACGTCGCCACCTACTTTGATTGAAGTTATTACACCTTCACTGACTTCAAAACTAGTGGTGAGCTTACTAGGGCGCCCTATCTGGTAGCCTTGTTCAACCACTAGACGGTTTTTAGTACCTCGCTTAAGTAGGCCATGTTTAAAGAAGTAAGTAGCAAGCGGCCCCTGAGCTGAGCCGGTAGCAGGATCTTCATTAATTCCTATTGTAGGAAAGAAAGCTCGCATCTGTGCTTGCGAGCCCGCTTCTACGGTCTCGGTGGTAAAACAGATCAGCCCTTCCACATTAACACGTGTAAGCAGTGATTCGATCAGCGCACCGTTCGGCTTAGCTCGCTCTAGCGCACGCATAGATTTAAGCGGCACAATTAGGAAAGCGATCGCATTGGCCATCATCTCTGGTGGGTAAGCGGCAATATCCTCTGGATTAAGACAGAGGCTTGCAGCTACCATAGCGGTATCAGTATAAAGGCCACGCGATTGTGGCACAGGCTGTTCCATCACAGCACGACCACGTTGGTTATCTTTGGTTTCTACAGCAACACGCACCAGGCCAGCCTTTAGCTCCAGTGTGATGGTATTGTCACTCTTAGCAGGCTTTGCTAGACCAATAGCAGAGAGTAAGAAAGCCGTGCCTAGAGTAGGGTGACCAGCAAAAGGCAGTTCTGTATGTGGTGTAAAGATACGCACAGCAGCAGCGGCCTCAGGTGATTTAGCGGGCAATACAAAGGTCGTCTCGGAATAGTTCATCTCCCGCGCCAGTTGTGCAAAGCGGCTACGGGGAATATCCGTGGCATTGGGAAAGACGGCAAGTTGATTGCCAGCCAGAATCTTAGGCGCAAATACATCTAGAATATAAAAATTCATTGACATAGGGCGTTGGTATCCTTCACGGAGAAGAGCGCAAGCTAGTATTCTAGCTGGTTTCGGCTACTTTGCAAAGAATCGAAGATCTTTTTACCCCTGCTGAGTTAAAATAATCTTTATGGAAATCAAAGTACTTTTCTTCGGCGGTTGTCGAGAAGCCGCCGCCAATAACGAAATAACGCTAACATTACCGTCTGGTGCAAGCGTGGCAGTGGCTTTTGAAGAATTGAAAGGCCGCTACCCAGAATTAGCACACTTTGGCGCACGATTATTGTTTGCTGTTAATGAAGCCTACGCTAAGCCTGAGTATCAACTTACCCAAGGCGATACATTAGCTGTCTTTCCACCCGTCTCGGGTGGTGCAACACCGACCGATATTTGTGAATTGACACATAATGAGATCGACTCTCGCCAATTGGCACTACGTGTACTGCAGCCAATTGATGGAGCAATTGTTACTTTTGATGGTGTGACGCGTAATCACAATCGTAACCGCACTGTGCGTTATCTTGAATATGAAGCTTATGAAGCGATGGCGATCAAGGTTATGCACCAGATCGTGGTAGAAGTTCGTGAACGTTGGTCCGTCGATAGTATTGCCATCGTACACCGGCTGGGACGTGTCGATATTGGTCAAACCAGTGTCGCTATCGTGGTCACCTCGGCGCACCGTAAACCTGCTTTTGAGGCCTGCCATTTCCTGATAGACCGTCTTAAACAGATTGTGCCTATATGGAAACGGGAATATTACCAGGATGGCGCAGTGTGGGTTGATCCAGAGCTAATGCAGTGACAGAGAGCAAAGGGTTGCCGCTTTCGTATGATCAAAATTCTCAAAGTTCTCTTTCACATGTTCTTCCGGCTCTTCTTCACAGTCGAATATTATGGTGTGGAGAACGTGCCCAAAACTGGCGCAGTGGTTTTGGCAGGCAATCACCCTAGTTATTTCGATCCCGTACTTATTTATATTGCTGTTGAACGACCGGTACGTTTTCTTGCTTGGGATAAACTCTTTACCATACCGCTGCTGGGCGCCTTCTTACATGCCTTTGGCGCCATCCCAGTAAATGTGACCAAACGTGACTCTAATGCTTTTGAGCAAGCAATGAAGGTGCTGGAAGCTGGTGCGCCACTAGGAATCTTTCCTGAAGCTGGTCGCTCACGACGTGGAATAATGGAGATGCTCAAGACCGGTGCCGCACGTCTGGCTATCTACAATCAATGCCCTATTGTTCCAATCACAATAACTGGTGCTTATGAGGCTTGGCCAGTACGGCGACTACTGCCATTACCACGCAAGATTACTGTAAAATTCCACGAACCAATCCAACCGGATCCAAAACTATGTGAAACACGACGCAACGATCCAGAATTTCATGAAGAGATCACAGAATCTTTCCGCGCTTCCATTAACCAGCGATTATTGCCAGGGCTACGTGCACAGGAGGCGCTCAATCGCCATTTTGCACGACCGGCTGCACCATTGCGAATTTTTGAGATGGTGCCGTTAGGTGTACTACCGGTGCTCTTTTTCACGACTGCATCACGCTGGCAGTTGGCGCTGCCCATGCTTATCTATTACACCTATCTGTTGCTCAATATTTGGGTGCTAAAGCAAGGGCGCATTACCAAAGTCACACGTGATCTAGCCACGCCACTACTAATGCTTGTCTGGCACCCTATATTGATCAAAGAAGTCTCCATGCCAAAAGTTGAGTTCCTTAGTCTAGCGCTTGCCACTATAGGGATAATGCTACCCTACTATTGGACCAATTATTATGACACTCAACGTTTCTTGCGAGGATTGGTACTTGCCTACTATTTGGGTTTGGCACTAGAGATCTTCAAGCCTGCGCCTTTCGGTCTGCATTGGGTAATAATGGCTCACACCTTCTTTTATAGCCTATATCATCGTCCTCTCTATTGGTATTGCCAGATCGCATTTGTGCTGCTTTATAGTGTGTGTATTTATAGGCTTTTTGGTACGCTTGCGATCAATGAGCTGACTGCTTATCTCTTGCTTGCACTTATCATCAATGCCTATATGCTGTTATTCAAATTTACCGCTCATGATGGCCGTGTCATCTGAGGTTTGCTGTGACTATACGTAAAGAATATCTACTCTCTTTACCTAATCGTACCCTCTTATTAGGCCGCCGTACATTGGTAATGGGTATACTCAATGTTACTCCAGACTCATTCTCCGATGCAGGAAAGTACTTGCAGACCGATCTTGCCATTGCACGCGCACTGGCAATCGAATCAGAAGGTGCTGACATCCTTGATATTGGTGGTGAGTCTACCCGGCCAGGCGCCGATCCTATTAGTGCCGAAGATGAGATTGCCCGTGTACTGCCGGTTATTGAGGCATTGCATGGTCAATTGCATATACCTATTTCGATCGATACTTGCAAATCTTCTGTAGCTGCCGCGGCACTAGCCGCGGGCGCTGAGATTATTAATGACATTAGTGGATTCAGCTTTGATAGAGAGATTGCCAAGGTCGCCGCTCGTAGCGGCGCTGCCTGTTGTTTAATGCATATGCGTGGCACTCCCAAAGTTATGCAGCAACTGCCGCCCAGTCCCAATATTTGGGCTGATATTATTGATGTATTAAGTGCTGCCGTTATACATGCCGAACAGGCTGGTGTAGCACGCGAACAGATTATTCTAGATCCAGGCATAGGATTTGGTAAGACGGTGCAGGATAACCTTGCGATCCTAGCGAAACTGTCGCGTCTACATAAACTAGATCTACCTGTGTTGATCGGTACATCAAGAAAATCCTTTATTGGTAAGTTACTTGAGAATGCTGTCAAAGATCGCTTGATGGGAACAGCCGCTACTGTAGCGGTGTCGATCCTCAATGGCGCGCATATTGTGCGAGTGCATGATGTCGCACCTATGGTTGAGGTTGTGCGTGTTACTGATGCGATTCTAGCATCGATGCGTGAATAACAACTGACTGCCGTCTGCTTGTTCAACGTGTTAAAATAGTGTGCTTATGAAATGGCTTTCTAAACAGATAGAAATTTTTCGGCTAGCTGGTATACCTATTCAGGTAGATTACAGTTGGTTTATTATCTTTCTTATATACACCTCTGTGATCGCTCGTGTCTACTTACCATCAATGGCACCGTCTATGCACGGCGCCATCTATTGGCTGTTAGCAGTGGTGACAACTCTGCTATTTTTTATTTCTGTGCTGATACATGAGATGGCACATTCACTGGTAGCACGTAGCGAAGGCATTGGCATACGTAACATTACTCTCTACATATTTGGGGGACTGGCACATTTGGAGCGTGAGCCGGATCGCCCACTCGCCGAGTTCAAGATTGCTGCGGCTGGCCCCGCGGCAAGCTTTTCACTAGCAGTGCTCTTCTATGCTCTGGCTGAAGGTCTATTTTATGGTACAACACACCTGGGCCCGTCCAAGGCGTTGCTACATCTAGGTACAGTAAACCTACTATTAGCCTGTTTTAATCTTCTCCCTGGCTTCCCTATGGATGGCGGGCGCATACTGCGTGCACTTATCTGGCAACGTAGCAAGAGTTATCATCAGGCTACCCGTGCCAGTTTGAAGGCAGGCGCAGCAATCGCTTTCTCACTCATCTGTGTGGGCTTGATGACACTATTGATACAGGGTGATTGGCTTACTGGCATTTGGAGTGTAATGACTGGATTATTACTGGTGCAACTACTCTACCGTATTGGTCCAGATATACTACGTGCCAGTCGCTTAGAGATGGCCAGTCAACCGTCTGGTCAATCGGTGCGCAGAGTGCGTGAGGTAATGAATCAGGCGGTTGCTGCTGTGCGACCAGAGATGTCAGTAAGTGAATTTCTCTCTGAAATCTGTGCACAGCGTTCCTATAGCACCTTTCCTGTTGTGCATGATCGACGGCTACACGGTATTCTATGCATAGATGATGCGAAGGAGCTGCCTAGAGAGCGGCATACCAAAACGCTGGTACGTGAACTTATGAAGCCAGTGATGTCAAATCATTTTGTTGCTTGGGATCTACCCATTGATGAGGCAGTTATTCGTCTAACTAGTAATGGTTTTGGCCATGCCGCTGTGCTCGATAATGATGGTTTTGTAGTTGGCTATCTCAGCCTTAAAGATCTAGAGCGCCCCCGTTGATAATTCCCTACCCTTAATAATCGAAGATAATTGCATCTTCTTTAGTTATAAAGAGTCTGGTTTGTCAGCAAGATCTGCACATGCTATAGTAAAAATGTAAGTATTACTATTAAACGCACTAATAAGACAAAGAGATATAGAGAAATAGCGTGGCGCAAAGATTAGAAATTATACCGATCGGTGGATTAGGCGAGTTTGGTATGAACTGCCTAGCAATGCGTTATGGTGATGAGATCATTGTCATTGACGCAGGGTTAATGTTCCCAGATGTAAATCATCTAGGCGTAGATATAATCGTGCCTGACTTCAATTATTTGGGAGAACACCGTGATGAAGTACGTGCACTGATCCTTACACATAGCCATGAAGATCATATAGGCTCTGTACCTTTCCTACTTAAGACCGTTAATGTTCCTGTCTACGCTACTCCATATACTGGCGCAGTGTTAGCGGCAAAACTCGACGAGCATGATCTTCTTGATGAGGTTCTGGTTCATAGTGTAAGACCGCATGAGACGGTTGAGTTAGGCCCTTTTAGTATTGAGTTTATACGTGTATCGCACTCTACTACGGACTGTGTTGCGCTCGCCATTACTACTCCTGTTGGAGTGGTAATACATACTGGCGATTACAAATTTGATGAGACGCCGGTATGCGGTGATCCGATCGATATAAAGGCATTACGTCGCTATGGTGATGCTGGTGTATTGGCACTGCTCTCCGATTCCACCAATGTTGAGCGGCCAGGACGTATGTATTCAGAGCGTGATGTTATTCCGGCTTTCGAGAATATCTTTGATCGCGCAGAGAAACGTATTATTGTCAGTTGTTTTACTTCTAGCATACATCGTATTCAGATTGTTTTTGATCTAGCGCACAGCTTCAACCGTAAGGTTGCTGTAATTGGTCGCAGTATGATTCGTAATATTGAAACTGCTGAGAGTATGCGTTATCTAGATATTCCCGACAATATTACCATCACACCTGGTGATGCACGCCGCTATCCACCTGAGGATGTAGTGCTATTGGTAACTGGTTGTCAGGGCGAGCCGATGGCCGCACTTGCGCGTATGGCAGTAGACAATCATAAACAGGGCAAGATTGAACCAGGTGATACCGTTGTGCTATCAGCACGTCAGATTCCTGGCAATGAGAAATCGATCTCACGACTCATCAATCATCTATATAAGCGACATGCACATGTAATAGATTCTTCGATAGCGCGTGTACATGTATCGGGACATGGATCACAAGAAGATCTGCGATTAATGCTTGAAGCAGTACGTCCACAATTCTTCATTCCTATACATGGCGAATATCGTCAGCTCTATCGCCATAAGGAGTTTGTCTGTAGTCTTGGTTATGGCCCAGAAAGCGTAGTGTTGGTCGAATCAGGAGATGTGATCGAATTAGATCATGAAAGCATATATGTCAGTAACAAGGTACAGATAGGTCGCACTTTTATCGATTCAACTGGTATTGGTGAGATCGAAGACCTTGTTGTGCGCGACCGTAAACATCTCGCCTATGATGGCATAGTACTGCCGATTGTTGCAATCAACGAGACCACGGGAGATATCGAGACTAAACCAGAGATCATCACACGTGGTTTCAATATCACTGAAGATGAGACAGCCTACTTGGGCAAGTTGGTGGATTTGGTGACACAGACAATTAACTCATCTGGCCAAGAAGAGCGTTGTGATCCTGGTGTGATGAAACAGAAGGTACAACTAGAATTGAAGCGCTTTATACAGCGCGGCACAGGTCGCCGCCCAATGATTATTCCGGTTATTTTGGAAGTTTAACAGGGAAAAATTCTCGTTAATCTATGGCGCATTGCCTAGATCAGGAGATTTCTTCATCAGTTTGCGATCTTCTGCAGAAGAGTCAACCGCGACCCGAAAACCGACATGGACATCCTTGAAATCAGGTTTCTGCCAAGCAGGACGCGCAGTTGCAACTACATCTACATTCTCTGAAGCATAGTTGCCTCCACGCATAATTTTACACTGAGAACAGACCTCTTTACGAACCGCCAAGGTATTTGGATAGGGCTCATAATCAGAGGCCGTCCATTCGGTAACATTGCCAGCCAGCCCAAAGATACGGAATGGACTAATATCGCCGGACAGTACTGCGCTACGTACTGGTACAGCCTCTCCACTAATATTAGATTCGCCTGATACCGTCTTATCACTAGCCCAAACATTACCCCAAGGATAGAGTCGCTCTTTGCTACCAGTAGCTTTAGCATCGAAGCGTGCTGCATACTCCCATTCTGCTTCTGTAGGAAGACGAAAGCGATGACCAGTATTGGCAACTTTGCTCAGCCACTCACAATACTTATTAGCATCATACCAACTTACATTGGTGACAGGATGATCGGCCTGACCGGGGGGATAGTTGTTGCCTTTCCAGTCTGGCGGAGGTGGATAATTCTCTGCAATTACAAATTCTTGATATTCCTGATTGGTTACCTCATATTGACCAAGCCAAAAATCCCCTACTGTAACTAGATGGGCAGGCGTCTCATCTGGCTGTACATCCTTGGCAGGATTACGCCCCATGCTGAAAGTGTTGCCTTCAATCCAAACCATACGCTGAAAATATTTGCTGGTAAGGATCTTTGCCCCATAATCTTCTGGTGGGGTTCGATTAATAAATCGATAGGCGATCCCTGCACCAACCACCAACAATAATACCAAAACACCTCCAATCGCTAATCCGCTACGTCGGCGCGATGGCGCTGTCGGCTCAACCGTTGCATAGGATGGCATTCCTGAAACAGCGGCATATGGGATATTGGGCAAAGGTTGGCCAGGCGTGTTGGTGTTATTAAGCAATCCCTGTTGTGCTGGTGTAGGGTGTGTAGTAACAGAAGCTGGCTGACTAGCAGTTAAGACTGGATTGACTGGTCCTGTATTAGGGGCTCCCACAGACTGTGTGGCAATACCATTATCAAGAGGACCACTGACAGGCTGCTTAAGTGCTGCTTCTAGATCCTGTGCTAATTCTACAGCCGTCTGTTGACGATCATCTGGCCGCTTTGCCAGTGCTCTCATTACTACTGCTTCCATCGCGGCAGAGAGTTCTGGGTTGACATCCCGTAGTGGACGTGGCAGCGCATGTATATGCTTAAGGGCAAGCGCCATTGATGAGGCAGCCGTAAAGGGTAAGCTGCCGGTAAGCATTTGATAAAGAGTAACACCTAAGCTGTAGATGTCAGCTCGTGTATCAAGTTCTAAACCTTGTGCCTGCTCAGGAGACATATATTGAGGTGTGCCAACTACTAGACCAACCTCAGTAAGATTACTCTTTCCACCCCCTGGCGCTGAGACTTTAGCAATCGAGAAATCGAGTACTTTTACCATCTCCTCGGCAGTATTATAGTTGAGGATGATAATATTATCCGGTTTTAGATCGCGATGAATAACGTTTTTAGTATGTGCCGCACCTACTGCAGCACATACCTGTTTAAAAATCTGTACTGTCTTCCCACTCGCAATTGGGCCGTTCTTTTCCAGGATCTTCTGTAGACTTATCCCTTCTAAAAGCTCCATCACGATATAGACAGTATTATCATCGGTAACCCCAAAATCCATCACCTGTATTGCATTAGGATGATTTACTGTGAGGGCGGCACGTGCCTCGCGGCGGAAACGTTCTACAGAAGTAGAGTCTGATACAAGGTTGGCATGCAATATCTTTATTGCTACATTGGTTTCAATTTGAACATGACGGCCGCGATAGACATTTCCCATCCCGCCCGTTCCTAAAAGACTCTCAATCAAATACTTAGAATCAAGTATTCGACCAATAAAACGGTCTGTACTATTTTGCGTGCCGGGTAATGTAGAACCATCGCTAGGACAAAAGGTCGCACTATCTGGGTACTCAGTATTACAAACGGGGCACTGTTTGCTCATAGGATCTCCTGGCCTATCCAATCTCAGGATGCAAAGAGTAACGGCACACAAACATATTGAAAGCTTCAGCATTACTTGCCGATCTGCGCCGAAATTTTTCAATCATAATGCCAATTAGTGTCTGAGCATGCACACGATCACACGATTATAGCAATAATAAAGTATAAAGGCAGATATTTCTAGACTTCTTCTTACCAGGAGGGGAAAAGCAAAAGGCGGGCGTTTTGTTACACCCGCCTCAATCATCAAGATTTACCACCAATAGTTTAATCCTTGCGTACACGTTTGCGTTCACGGATTGGCTGTACCGGTTTGGGCGCGGGCGGCTCAGGTTGTGGCTCAATTGCAGGTGGTTCGGGTTCTACACGAGCAGGTTCAGATGGTTCTGGAGTAGGTTCTGGTTCTGGAGTCTCAACTACAATCTGAC
>JBFLVQ010000057.1:0-25373 GCA_040758525.1 Acidobacteriota bacterium | reverse complement strand
GGTCTGTTTCACCAAATCACCTATGATCTCGGCCAGACGTTCTATGGTTTCAGATTTTTCATTGATTCTGCAATGTAGAGTAACTGGGAATGATCCTAGTTCAGGTAGATCAAACAGAGTTGCATTAGCGATCAATCCAGCCGGCAGGCCAATATTGCTTCGCGTTGTGACTCCTAATCCTGCAATCGCTGCTGCCCATAATCCCGCCAAGCTAGGACTGACAGCCGCAATACGCCAGGCAGTAGCAGTCTGATCTAGTACTTGCAACATACGTTGCCGAAACATGCATTGTGGCCCTAAAGCAATGATTGATAGCAATTGGTCTGTCCTAGGCAAAAATTCGCGCCCTGCGATCCACACTAGTTGCAGTTCACCAAGATGCCTGGCTGTTGCGCGCTCTGCATATCCAATCGTTAGGGCTAAGTCAAGTTGACCATTTTCGACGGCATCCACTAGCACAGCATTCCCATCTATACGTAGTTCGATCTGAATCAATGGATAGCATTTGATGAATCTAGACAATGCCTGTGGCAGAACTGTCTCGGCAAAGTCTTGCGTAAAGCCTAACCTTATTTGACCAGCGACAGATGCTCCACGAATCGTATCTAGTAACTCATCATTTAATTCCAAAATGCGCCGTGCATAGCGTAGAACTATCTCACCGACTTCCGTCAGTGCTAGGTTTCTTCCATTCTTATAGAAGAGTGTTGCGCCTACATCTTGCTGTAATCGCTTCATCTGTAGACTGACTGCAGATGGGGTTCGCCCTAGCTGTTCAGCCGCTTGACCATAACCGCCTAGGTCGTAGGCTACTACTAAGGTGCGCAAAGTATCTAGGTCAAGGTTTGGTAAAATCATACTTAAATTTAACTCAACTTTAAGTCAAAAAAAACAGATCGTATGGTGTGTCGCTTAACTTTATCATCAATTTTCCCCAAAAGATCGGTAAGGTAGTAGCAGGAACACCGCCATGCTAAATTTTTTAAATTCGACAAACTTTTTTGCAGGAAGCTGGCTCTATAGCTTAAGCGCATCGTCAGATTTTTATTTGGAGGTCCTATGACCAAAACCTCTCTAAAACAGTTAGCAGTTGGTCTCTTTTTAATGGCACTGGTCGTCCATAGCACAATACCTACGGCTGCTGAGGGACCATACAACTGGGAGAAGACGGCGCAGGGGCAAGGGGAAGAGAAGCCAGCGGCAAACCGCGGGGACTGCGATTTCCTTAATAATCCGAATCTTTTCGGTAATCCCCGCGCACGTATACGAGAGCTTTCTGCTGCCACCGAGTTGATGGTAGCCAGAATGCCTGCCACGACTGTCTCAGCAGCACCAATTCCACGCAAAAACTATATTGATGAAGAGATATTTAGCAAGATGGAGCGAGATGCTGTTGCACCTGCCCCACTTGCATCTGATGCAGAGTTTATACGTCGTGTTACGCTTGACCTAACAGGGCGTATTCCTACTGCTGAACAGGTACGACTATTCCTGGCTGATACTACTCCAGATAAGCGTGACCGCCTTATTAATTCGCTTATTAGCACACCTGAGTTTGTTGATCGCTGGACTATGTGGATGGGAGATCTGCTCCAGAACAACGCTTTTGCTCTTAATGTGCAACGTTATTTTCAAGGGCGTAACGCTTTTCATGCCACGATTCGACAAGCGATTGAACAGAATACCCCTTACAATCAGTTTGTTGCTACCCTAATAACCAGTAATGGCAGCAATTTCCAGAATGGTGCGACCAACTATATAGTAGGTGCAACCACACCTATGGGGCCACCACAAGATACTCTTGACACTGCCGTAGTGCAGATGGGCAAACGATTTTTAGGTATAGACACCTTTGATTGTCTACTATGCCATGATGGCCGTGGCCACACTAATGCCCTCAATCTCTGGGCCACCAGTACTAAGCGCTCAGATGCCTGGGGGATGTCGGCCTTCTTTGCCCATACCGATATACGGCGCAATCTGGTCAGCCGCGATCCATTTATCATTGAATCAAACGTGCAAGATACAATGGCGCGAGAGTATCTACTTAATACTAATTCTGGTAATCGCACACCACGTCAGCCTGTGGAGGGTGGATCAAGTGTTGTGCGTCCGCGCTATATCTTCACTGGTGAAATGCCTAGTCCTGGCGAGAACTATCGTACCGCACTGGTGCGTTTCCTAACTAACGATCGTCAGTTTGCACGTGCTACTGTCAACTATTTATGGGAAGAGTTCTTTGGTTTAGGTATTGTTGATCCACCCACTGGCTTTGACCTAGCACGACTAGATCCTAAGAATCCTCCTCCCGCACCCTGGACGATTCAACCAAGTCATCCAGAATTACTAGAAAAACTTGCTGATGACTTTATTGCTAGCAATTACGACTTACGACATATTATGAGTGTGATTGTGCAATCAAATGCCTATCAACTCTCCTCTCGCTATCCTGGCGAGTGGAAAGAGGATTTTACCACCTACTTTGCTCGTAAGTTGGTGCGCCGCTTAGATGCAGAAGAGATTCATGATGCCATTGCTCGTGCTACTGGCATTATGGGCAACTATCAGGTCTATGGTCTTTCCTATAATATTCAATGGGCTATGCAACTGCCAGATACAATGGAGCCAGTTGGCTATTACCGTCAACCGCCTCCGCCAGAGGCAAGCTTGGCACGAGTCTTCCTCAACACTTTTGGCCGTGGTGACCGTGATGATCTAGTGCGTAGTAGCACTCCTTCTATACAACAAGGACTGACAATGATGAACAGTCCCTTTGTTAACCTGCGTGTACGTGCCAGTGCAACCAATGGCACAGTAGCGCGTCTGCTCTCTTCCGTCAGCGATGATCGGCAGCTTGTAGAGGAGCTATTCTTTACTGTGCTTTCGCGACAAGCGAGTAAATCGGAACTCGAACAAGCTTTGACGATGCTGAAGGGTAACCGCACACAAGGGGCGGAAGACCTTATGTGGGTACTCATCAATAAAATAGATTTCCTTTACAACTATTAAAGGCAGCGGAGGAGAAAGAATATGACTAAAGATCTGATCAAAGCTCAAAATAGCGCGCCTCTTCATCATAACAGTGTCAACAATGGCCAGGGTTTCAGTCGGCGCGAATTCTTCAAATTGACAGGTTTGGGATTGAGCGGGTTCTTCTTTACACGATTGGCCAGTCCGCTGGAAGTACTGGCGCAGACTCCTGCTATCTCGCTGCTCAATACTGCTCGTTACTGTATCTTTATACATCTTGAAGGTGGACCTAGCCATGTCGATACTTTTGATCTCAAGGAAGGTTCCTGGACACCTGCTGATTTTCAGCCTACTTCCTATGGTCAGGTACGTTGGCCAAAAGGACTAATGCCAAGGCTTGCTGAGCAGTTGCCACGTATAGGGTTGGTGCGCTCTATGAGTGCTTGGGCGCTAGTACACCCACTGGCACAACAATGGACACAGATTGGACGTAATCCTGCCAGTGGACTTTCCAAGGTTGCTCCCAATATAGGCGCAGTAGTAGCGTTAGAGTATGAGAGTCGTCGCGCCGAGAACCAGAAGTTGCCTGGTTTTATCGCCCTTAATAGTGGTAATGTGGTTGGGCGTGGATATCTTGAACCACGCTACGCTCCATTTAATGTACAGACTACTCCAGCCGGTTTGGCAGGTGCTGCCCACCCTGAAGGAGAAGAACGCTTTAAGCGTCGTTACGAAGCATTGGAGTCCTTTGATAAAGAGTTGAGACGAGAAGGGCCACTTGGTACTGGACCAGATGAGATGGCAACATCTTATGATCAAGCACGTGGGTTGATGTACAACCCCGATATTCAGCCTGTCTTCCAGTATTCTACAGATGAGTTAGCAAGATTTGGTAATAATGCCTTTGGTGCTGCCTGTCTGGTAGCGCGCAATATTATCAAAGCCGATCTAGGTACACGTTTTATACAGATCAACCAGGGCGGTTGGGATCACCATTCCAATATCTATGATCGTAATCAGGGTATCTATCCACGCACCACTCAACTTGATACAGGACTAGCACAACTGATTACCGAGCTTGCTGCCCTCCCTTCCCGCAATGGTAGTGGTAAGACTCTGCTAGACGATACTCTTATTGTCGCAATGGGTGAATTTGGACGTACCGTTGGTGCTCTTACAGGTCAACGGGGTCGTGATCACTACTTGCAAATGTCGGCTTTATTGGCAGGTGGTGGAGTACGAGGTGGACGTGTAATTGGTGCGACTGATGCCAGCGGTGCAAGAACTGCCGATCCAGGCTGGTCGCGCGGTGTCGATATTCGTCCTGAAGATATCTTTAGCACTATCTATTCAGCAATGGGTATTGATTACACCACAATTCGTACTGATGATCCGTTCAAGCGTGGATTTGAGTATGTACCATATGCCAAGGAGGGGCTATACGCACCAGTAGAAGAACTCTTCTCTTAATAGCAGTAAGGGTAGTGATAAGAACTGAGCGGACTATAACTGCCGCTCAGTTCTCTTTTTATCTTAAACCTGTTCTTGGGGTTGTACAGGCTGGTGCGGTCCAGTAATTGCCTCAATTTCCTGCCACTGGCGCTGACGTCCAATAATCTCTTCTAGATAATAGAAAGTAAGTAGATCATGCTCAGCCCAATGGCGTATTTCCGTCTCTTCATCAGGGGGTTGGGTGGAAAAGATAAGGTGTTTACCACCAACAATTGATACTGGGCAGACAGAGAGCAGACACTCGGTTCTTACGATCTTCTTTTCTAAAGCGCGCTCGATAATGGGTTGCGAACTTGGTGAGCCAAGTGCTACTAGCACAGCGCCAAGGTAGTCATGGAAGTAGTCGTCCTCGTCCATAGGTGGTTGAGCAGCATCTAGCACTTGATTAAGAAAGGTTATAATCTCCTCTTGGTATTCAGGATATTTGAATGCAATGGTACCCAATGACTCGGCTGCGCGCACGGCGCGAAACCAGATGTCATGCTCTCTACGAGATTCACTAAGATATTGCTTAAGTGGCTCAATTGCAGATGGACCAATATTGGCAAAGATCGTAGGTAGACGCTCAAGCACCCAAGTATGATCTAAATAATGTAGGCAGCCGATCAATTCTGGTATTGCTGCGCTTACGCCTATCTTACCAAGCAGCAAGGCAGCATGCACAACCATCCAACCGGCAGGCAGTTCTGCCTCCTCCCAGTTGTATTTATCCCGCAGAATCGCACGCAATGGCTCAACTGCCTCCTCACGAAGGGCAAGAATTGCTTCCGCTAATTCGAGAGGTGCTTGATCACCAGCTTCACTCAGCTCTTCCAATAATTCTGCAATATTAGGTCTGGTATTGGACTCTGCTGCCATAAGATCGCGCAGTTAAAGACAGTGTGGAGACCGCCCTATGCGCGCCTCCTTTCAAAAGATTCTGATATGTGGTGAATGTCCGTTATTGTAGCCTAAGCTTAATCATAAACAAATGGATTGTTCGGGTTTTCCGGCACTTTAGCTATTGTGCAAAATAAAGGTTGAAACCGCCCGTACTAATTGAAAATTAAATATTGCCGATACGCTCACGTTTCACTATACTCTGCAACATTGTTGAGTAATTGATAACCATACCTGGGAACAAACAGTTTTTATTTATAGGAAAACTGTTGGGCGAGAAAGGTAGGGAGCAGGTAACTATTATTTGGATCTATTTGCCGTCCTTGAGCCCTGGTTCCCGCTCCTGCTCTCTAACTGTGTGAATGTCTCCGGCGTAGATGCCGAAGCTTCTTGGGTTCAAGATTCTGTCTCACGACAGTATCCTACAGAAGTACTACCAGGTTCGCGTTGACTTACAGTATTAGCCGATTTTGCGAGCTTGCTTTTCAGCCATTAGGTTAGAGGTCTTATCTGCCCCTGGGCGTGCACTCCCCTGCGTTCTTGTGGGTATGACGGTTAGTTACCTAACAATGGTCGCCATTATAAGAAGTACCGGCGAAGCCACAACACTTTTATTGTCCTGCCGACAATGGCAGGCTTGACTCCGGACTAAACCTCGGAGAATGCGCCTGCCTTTCAGTTCAGGCGAAAGCTGCTATAATGACAAATGCATTTTGGGGGCGATGGCAAAGGCGCGAAGCGCGACCAATGATGGGTGCCTTAAGTCTATGTCATCGTCAAATGTAATGAAAGAATGTCCAGCGTGTTCGCACTGCTTTGATGACAATTTTGCCATTTGTCCGACCGATGGGAAGACACTCGACTTCTCTTGGCCGGGTTCGCGCACAATACTGGACAAGTATCGACTAGATGCTGTTATTGGCAAGGGTGGTATGGGTGTAGTCTACCGCGCCACCCAGATAGAGTTAGTAAGACAAGTAGCAGTAAAAGTCCTCTCACCGCAGTTTCTCACTAATGAAGAGGCAACTAAGCGCTTCCGTACAGAAGCGTTGGCTGCGGCTCGCCTAGACCATCCCAATATCATCACTATTTACGACTATGGTACGCTACCAGGTGGCGCTGGTGCTTACCTGGTGATGAAGTTGTTACGTGGACATGCGCTTACCAAAGAGATCCTACAGGTTGGCCAACTCTCCTTTGATCGTATTCTTACCATTATGCAGCAGGTCTGTGCAGGGGTTGCTACTGCTCATCAGGGCCGTATCGTACATTGCGATCTAAAGCCAGACAATATATTTCTAGAAACCACAGAAGGCAATCAAGAGATTGTCCAGATTGTCGATTTTGGTATTGCTCGTCTACGCGAAATAAGCGGCACCGGCAGCCTGCACTCAGTACATACTGGCGGTGTAGTTGGCACACCTTACTATATGTCGCCTGAGCAATGTCTAGGTGAGAAGATCTATTTCCATTCCGATATCTATAGTCTAGGTATTATTCTTTACGAGATGCTTACTGGCACAGTGCCCTTCAAGAGCGCTAATGCTGCCGATGTTGCCTTACAGCATATACGTAGTGAACCATTGCCACCCTCCTCTTTACGGCGCGATATTGGTGCTGTGCTTGACAAAGTTGTGCTTAAAGCGCTTGCCAAGCGATCCGAAGACCGCTTTCAGACAGTATTAGCATTTGCCGACGATTTGAAAGCCGCCATCGAGCAGACTAAAGCGACCTTGGATCAGTTGCCTCGCGCACTACGTGGTCGTCGTAGGGATCGACGTACTACAATGGGATTTTCTGAAACTGATAAGAATGAAGCTCGACAGACCAAGATAGGTTTTATCAATACAATGCCACTTGCTGATGCACGTCCCAGCCAGCCAGAAACATCCTCAGCATCTGAGGAATTAAAATATCCTCAGATCAATGTACTACTAGTCGATGATGAGCCGGGAATTGTCGCGATATTGGAGTCGATCTTCGAACCATTTGGCTGCCAGATAATGACAGCGCATGATGGCGATGAAGCTTGGCATAAACTGAAAGAGAAGCGCCCACATCTTATTATCTCCGACATAATGATGCCTAATGTTGATGGTTGGCAACTATTCTTCCGTTATAAAACGGATGGCACACTCGATGATATTCCTTTCATATTTGTGACTGCGCGCGATAGTTGGGAAGAGAAGGTGATGGCATTAGAGCAAGGTGTCGAGGATTACTGGACCAAACCTTTTGTCATTGCTGAACTCACCGTGCGTATCAAACGGCTATTACAACGTATTAGCAATCGTACACCACGTTAATCAATACTAAGTTATGAAGTATTTAGGACTCTATTTTGTCATCGCATGCTATTTTTATCCCATCGGCTTAACCATTGATAGTGGATCTATCTGTATCCCACCAATGCCTGGTAGCAGTGGGAAAATCTCTGAACCAGCAATGACACCTAGAGAGCAGTTTATCCCCCCTGGCAGCACATTAACGATCCAGATCGATAATAGAAAACCGCTGACTATCTCTCCTCAACAAGGCGCATCAATAGAAAATTTATCATTAACAGGTAGACATACCATCAAGATCAGACGCGATAATAAGACGGTAACCTCTTTCCGCTTCAGTTTTCATAAGGAAGGATCTAGCCATTTGTGCCTATGGTATTATCAAGGCTATGGTAGTTTTTCATTGCGGCCCGCGCAGGATTGTAAATGTAAGTAGTTAGTTATCTGCAGTAGGACGGGCTACTGCGAAACGACCACGCTCATACCAATAGACCTGTGTAGAGACATCTCCCTGTTGATCTAATGTCACTATCTGAAAACCACGTGCACGCTGGGACTGTTCCCATTGGTATTTAGCCGAAATAGGTGGGCAAAGATAGGTTTTATCAAGCACTGTTTGAGGATATCGGTTGTCACGTATCCAATTAAATGGCTTTTGATAATAGCTACGCTGATAGATATGAAAATGGCCAGTGAAGACTGCTTTTACCCGCGGATCGGCGAGCAGTTCATACCAGAGCTTACGCACTTGGCTGCTTACACCCCAAGCAGAGAAAGGATATTCTTGATTGCTATCAGGCCGATTAGTATATACCAGATAAGGATCATCTATGCCGGCGATATGCGAAAATAGGTAGATACGAGAGGCGGTTTTACTAGCAATCAGACTACGTAGCGCCTGCAACTCAACAAGCTGTTTATCATGCTGGTATTTGTAAGAGGCGCTGTTATGACCTATATAAAGTGTGCCCTGTGTATACTCAATTGGTTCACTACAGATCTCATAAACGCGATTGGGCATCTGCTTCTTCAGTGCTGCAATAAACTCTCTATATTTCTCGATATATTCCATAGAATTGCCGATATCATTATTGCCAGGCACAAAGAGAAAGCGCATAACTTTGCAAGCAGCAAGCCAGCTTTTCATCCTCTTTGCTGCTTGTGCAGGTGGATAAGAGATATGCGCTAAACCTAAATCGCCAGTGATGACGATAAATTCAAAATGAGCGCCCTGCACAACTAGCCGATTAATAAAGTTTACCGCATTGATAAAAGCTCTTTCTGTATCTAGAGTACGTACTTGACGTTGACTTTTGCTAAGAGATTCTCCTTTCCTTACCTGATCAGAGTCGAAAATATGTGGATCAGTAATCTGTACAAAGCGTGTTTGCGCATTGGCAACAATTGCCCAACAGAGCAACCCTAGTGCTGCTGCTTGCCATTTCCTTATAGTAATTTTCATTAGAATCTCTAAAAAGAAGAAAGCCAGCACGACTGTGATCGCTGCTGGCTACGAGTGCTTAAATCTAGAACTCTAGAACTAACTAAACCAGTATAGCTCTAGCAACAAACTTTTTCAATCTAAAACTCAAGCTTGAGCGATCCACGTACTAACCGACCCACACTATTGTCAAAGCCACGGAAGAAACCACTAGCAGCATTATTTTGGATATCACGTGGATTGAAGTGGTTTGTTAGATTGAAGAATCGCACTCCTAACTGGAATTTGTATTTCTTACCTGCCACCTTTACTCTGAAATCCTTGGCAATCTTCATATCAAGCGAAAAGAAGGTTGGAAAACGTCCCGCGGCATTGCGCTTACCGATAAACTGCTGCTCCTCGTCTACAAACGAGAAAGGAAAACCATTGCGTACATCTGCTACTGGTGAGATAGAGACTTTGCGTGGTAGGTTGAAGACACCATAAATAAGAAACCGATTGCGTGCATCGAAAGGCAATAGACCAACCTCATCTGAACGGATAATTGGCTGCTGGAAGTTACCTATAAAGAGGTTGTAGTCGTTAAGATTGCCAATTGCTTGAGAACGCACATAGGAAGCAACAATATCCTGACCTGCTTCACCAAAACGATAGCGAGTAGTAACCTCAAATTCTCTATAGCGTGATAGACCAGCATTGGCAAGCACTAATTGGCCAGCTTGGTTTGGCCCAGTAAATTGATCGATCGTGAGCTCACGGCGACCATTGCGTTGTTGATAGCCTACACGCAGATTAAGGCCAGGCGCCAGTTCACGATTCAACTCAATATTGAAAGCCAGACTATATGGTGTGCGTGGTTTGCCATCATCGGTTGGAATAACATTATCGAAACGACGCGGTCCATCTATAACCGTCTGACCATCTGTATCAAAGAGGGTTATGATACGGTTCTGGCGTTGTAGAAAAGTACCTACATTGATCGGTACTTTGTTGTAAAAGAGACCAATGCCACCACGAATTGCTGTACGATTGTCAGTAGTGGGCACAACAACAAAGCCAAAACGTGGAGCAAGATTGTTCTCGTCAGCGATCGATTCACGATCGTAACGCAAGCCCATATCAAAAGTGAGTCGTGGATTTACCAACCATTTGTCTTGAATGAAGACAGTATATTCATTGACATCACGCTCAAGCAGTATATTACCGTCGAAAGTAATCCTTTCTGACAAAGAGTTATTAGCACGTCTTATCTCAACAATTCTACTGCGATCTTCGCCATCAAAAGTATTGTGTGCAATATCGACACCAAATTTGAGTGTATGACGATTGGTAAGCTGATAATTGAGCACTTCTGCTACTTCTATACGGTCTGTGTCGCGCTCTTGACGATTGAAAAAGTTGCCAGTGTTCAGCTCAACACCAATAATCATTGGGCTATCGCCAGCAGGGAAGACCTCCGCATCAAAGCGCTTAAAAGAGAAGGTTGATTCCAGCAACAGTTTGTTATTAAAGATAGCCGTCTCACTCAGCGCAAACTGAAAGCCACGCTGCTTGTAGTTGGGTGTTACAAGTGGTGGATTAAATGTGTTAAGAGTGACAGCATCATTATTTTGTGGATAGAGCGAGAAGGTTGCTAGCAGAGTGTTACGAGGATTGATGACATAGTTCACTTGTGTGAATGAATCAAAGCTCTCGAAACTATTATCTCGCTCGACCTCTTGATTCTGTGTTGGTGGTTCTTGTGGATCTGGTAGCGTGTCGATTTTAGTGCGTACAAATCGGTACTGGAAGGTCTGTGCGAAAAAGAGTTTGTCTTTTATAATTGGCCCTGAGATCCCTAAACGTGGTGTAAAGGATTCAATTCCAACAAGCTTGGATTTACCCGTATTAGGATCTTCACGACGCCTTGTGCGTGGCACAAAGTTGTTGACCTGCACTTTAAAATCGTTGGTACCCATCTTGGTTGCTACAGATGTGACGGCGCCAGCGAACTTGCCATATTCTGCTAGATAAGGACTGGAGAGGACCTGTACCGACTCCACTGCATCAAGTGGCAGGCTGATACCTTGACCACCAGTAACTGGATCGGTTGCATTGGTACTATTAACCAGTAAGCCCGAGGCATTAGCGCGTGCTCCTTTTACATTGAGCAAGCCATCTGGTCCACGTACTACACCAGGAACAAGCGGCAACACATCAGTAAAGCGCTCGCTTACTAATGGTGCATTGTTAAGCACTGGAGCATTCAGTTTAACTTGTGGAGTCGCATCGGTAGTCTCGATTCTTCCTTCTGCACTCACCTCAACAACACTGGTAACCTGGCCTAATTGTAGTTCGTAGACACCTTCACTAGTCATGCCAATAGTTACCGATACATTTTGTGTGAGCGGTTCGAAGCCAGTGTACTCGATCGTAACACTATAATCTCCAGCCGGAAGCTCAGGAGAGATAAAGGCTCCCTTCTCGTCCGTGGCAAGCGTAATTGCTCCTGCACCTAGTGGTGAGCCAGTAATTGTTACCGTCCCGCCAACAATGATGGTTGTTTTGCCTTCTGCATCCTTGGCTGTTACACGGCCAGAGATCGCGGTCTTTTCATATGCCCAGGCAGCGGTAGAAAAAACTATTAGAAGTAACAGCGAGATTACTTGAGGGAGCTTGCGATAAATCATAGTTATTGGTCCTCGAATTAGAGCTCTTGGCAGCTAAGCTGTCCATATTAAAAGACAAGGAGTACCAAATTAAAGCAAAAGTGATTTATATCATTTCCATATCGTAAGGAGCAAGTCTGGAATTCGTTGGTATCGCGATTTTGCTGGCGCAGTTATGGTCTATTTTGAAGTTGGCAATGACTTAGCAGGGTCATTTATTGGTAAATCTACTATTAGCGGAGTATGGTCAGAGAGTCTTTGTGGAAAGCTGTAGTTGAAGGTACGCAGGGTACGTCCAAAATGAGGGGCAAAACGATAACTGCCATGCTCTTCAAAAGGAGCACGCAAATAGGCTTTAACAAATATCCAATCAAGCTTGAATTTTCCTAAACCAGCCACGGTATTGGACAATTCAAAGGTAGGTGCATAAGCTGTATCATTAGCCTCGTTGGAGTTTGCCAGCGGTATTGTGCTACCACTCAGGGAATGTTCCTCGTCACCGCGGAAATCAAAGAACCCTCCATCAGCAAAGCGTGTGCTTAGAAGTTCAGCAAAGATCTCTCGCTCTGGATTGGGTAGTTGTGTAAGAGCTTGGGGTAGCACAGTAGCAGCCTTTTCAGAAGGTGGTGGGCTGGCATTGCCCCTACTAACGGTAATATTGCGCCGTCGATCTATTCCTGAGGTGTTAAAATCACCGCCTAGAATAATCGGGTTTTTTATTGGCTGAAGGTGTGTAAGTACTTCACGTATCTGTTGTTGGCGGTCTGCTGGGCTAGCACTACTCTCTAGATGGGTGACAGCTACTGTAACAGTTCGCTCTGGCAATTCTTCTATCTCAAGATCTGCCATCAGCAGCATACGCCCTCCCCGTCGCAACTGTCGGGGACCAGGCTGTTGGCCAAAGATCAACTTACCCATTAACTTCCGCATTGCGTCTAGGTTGTCATCACTGTTGACAAGATTACCATTGAACCAATCGAAGGCTTGATAATTGAGTGGGTAGAGCATAGCTCGCTTGATCGGATAGCGACTAAGAATCGCTGAGCCATGCAGTCCTAAAAAGCGCTTCTGATCTGCTGGCGTATTGGCCTGTTGCAACTGCCAAGGGGCAATCTCAAGAAATTCAACTCCATAGGCATAGTTCATGGCTAGTGCTTCGGCTAATTCCCCAATAACATTGCGGTATAACGTGCGTGGCATGCCCATATCAACTTCAGTAAGTATTAGCAGATCTGTCTCTTGTAATAGTGCCAGTTCCTCGGCAAGCAATGGTGCATTAATCGATGACTTTGCTATATTGGTCTCGGTTGCCTGTTTAAGAAAGGCTTGTGGGGAAGCAAATGCTTTGAGAATTAAGTCTAATTGCGTGCCGCGCTCAATATTCCAGCATAAGACTCGTAATATAGCTCCTAATTTCTGGTTACGGGGCTGTTTTGCACGCCGTCCCTGGTAATAGGCCATATTACTTATAAAGGGAGTGTTAAGTAGTTCTTTGACTTTAGTTTGTAAGGCTGGCTCGATCTCCTTAGGCTGGCTAAGAGTGGTTAGCTCTGGATAGCTCAGTGTTGCTGGCATATGGTGTTTTACAAATGCTGTGTTGGCAGACTTGTGGTCAGTATCAGCGGTTGTTAGTACGCAGGCAATCGACACAATGGTAATAAAGGCTAGAATGTGCCAGCAACTCTTCATATGGAAAACTCCCTATTGGTGATCTAAAGGATACAGTATTGGCGCGAACAGTTGCATATCAACAAAAAAATAGTGTTTCCTAGGACAAGATTCTCTTATCGGGTATTCCACAACGACGAAAGCGACACTTTTTGGTAAATTACCTGCCACAACAAGGGTTGTGATAGGGAGTTCTTGATAATGTTTGTTAGCTCTATAAGAGGTTAAAATGAGCGGTTAAGCCAAATTCACCTTGACATTTCGCAAAAAATAGTAACTATGGTGTATTCATGATCGTGCCGACGGCGGTGCGGTCGCTGTCCAATGGGGTAGCAAGTCCATCCCCCCACACCAGCTATGAACCCCAGGTGTGGTTCGATTTCACCAAGGCAATAGCGTTAAAGATATATGGAGGTAGAGCAGTAAGGTCGCGCAAGGCAAGTATGCGCATATACAAACAAGCGGTATTAACTTAACGGTGAGGACGAGCAGATGAGAGCTGTGATACTGGCGGCAGGACGTGGCAGGCGGTTGGGCGCGCTTACGGAATCAAAACCAAAATGCCTGTTAAGAGTAGGCAATACTACAATTATCGAACATCAGATAGAAAACCTTGAAGCAGCCGGCATTGATGACATTACTGTTGTAGTAGGTTATCGAGCCGAGTTAGTGCGCACCTATCTAGGAGCGCGAGTAAGCTATATTTACAATCATAAGCATGAAAGCACGGATAGTCTCTATTCTCTCTGGCTAGCGCGTGAGGCAGCCTATGATGGATTAGTTGTACTTAACTCAGATGTCGTCTTCCATCCACGTATATTGCGTCGATTGTTGCGTTCAAATTACGATGATGCACTGGCGATAGAGCTGAAGAGCGAATTCGATCCTGAGCAGATGAAAGTACAGTTAGAAGGCGAGCGAGTAGTACGACTTAGCAAAGAGCTAGATGCTGGCGATGCACATGGCGAGAATCTTGGTATTCTCAAGTTCTCCCGTGAAGGTACACAACGACTCTTTGCCCAAATCGAGACATTGGTCGCGCGAGGAGTAGTAAATCGTTGGTGTACTTATGCCATTAGCGAAGTGGCGCGATACTATCCGATCTATTCTGTCACTACAGCGAGCCTTCCTTGGGTAGAGATCGATTTTGCCTCGGATCTGTCGCTTGCTAACGAGATTGTGTATCCCAAAATCCAATACCAGTCAGCCTGGGTGGGCGATCTGATCGACGCCAATAAATCTGCTGCCCAGCGTCCTTTCTTATCGGAGGAGACACTTCCCGCAGTAGTGGGGCAAGGGATTGGCCGAGATTAATGGTTGGCAAGATCAGTAAGAAAGCAGACTTATGTTGAAGACAATTGTAATTGCTGCGGATCCCTGTGCGGTTATCGAGTTAAAAGGCCGCACACAGTCTTTGTCCAAATTGAAAATCTTTGGGCTTAGTCTACTCAAGCGCTTGGTCTTGACAGCCAAGAAAGCAAATTTCGAGCGTGTCTTTATTCTCACAGACTCGCAAGAGCAGTTTGTTATTGCGGATCAGTTAAAAGACGACCGTTTGGCAGGAGTCTCATTACAAGTAAGTACACTGCCAGCAGAGATACGTCCAGGCTCGGCGGAGTCATTAGCTCTGCTAAGGTTAGCAGAGCCTTTCGTCTTTGTTTCAGGAGAATCTCTTTTTGATTTTCGCTTACTAGAAGCAATTGGTATCGATTGGAGAGAGAATCACCGCCCATTAGTAGTGCCAGAGGCTGGTATGTTTGTTTGCGCGCCAAAAGATCTGAACCCACTCTTGGCTACTGCTGATACACGTGAGAGTGTCTTGGCTACTACGCTAGCATTGGCTAGAGAAGGGAAATGGCGGCGTTTTGAGCCTAATGGCCATCTCTCACGACCACTTAAAACCAAAGAAGATCTGCAACAAGCCAAAGATGCGCTCTACCGTGGCAATGGTAAGAAATCTGATGGTATTTATGCCAACTTCAACAAGCGTGTGGTAGCAAGGCCATTGATGAATGTGATACTGCAGACACCGATCACACCCAATATGGTAACACTGACTGGATTGCTATTTGGTATACTCTCGGGAGTGATCTTCGCTTTTGGTGGCTATTGGTATACACTGGGAGGCGCTTTTCTCCTCTACCTCTCTTCATTGCTGGATCATTGTGATGGAATGATGGCGCGACTTAAGTTTCAAGAATCGGCTTTTGGTTGTTGGCTAGAGACTGCTTCTGATTATAGCTCTTATGTTGCTGCCTTTGCAGGGATGGGAATAGGACTCTACAAACATACTGGCAATATTTTTTATGCCTACATTGGCGCACTCTTTGTCTTTGGCTGTGTGCTCAGCTTTTTAGCTACTGGCTATCAGCGCAAGAAGTTTAGCAACGACCAACCACAAGACTATATCAATCGATTGCATACAAAGATGGAAGCGCGTATGAGCAACCCCATCTACTATTTTTCTCGTAAATGTTATTTTCTTACCCGCCGCGCTTTCTTTCCCTATGCTATACTTGCCTTTGCGATACTCGATCTAACCTGGTTTTTTATAATGTTGTGTGCATTTGGTGCGAATCTTTTCTGGATACTTACACTCAATACCAACCGGCTCTTCAATAAAGCTGATACGTCCGCGCAAACTTGATAATGTGATTAATTATATAGCTCATCTATACAAGGAGTCTTGCAGATGGAAAGCTTGGTACTAGCCAATATCAAGCATCGCCCCACCCGTGTGCTTGTCACAGCGGCGGGCGTTGCTATTGGTACGGTCTTAATATTATTGATTGTTGGCTTGATGCGTGGAATGCTAAAAGAACGTGGTACACGCGAAGCAAATGTAGCGGCAGAGATTATTGCTCGACCCTCAGGTAGTTTTCAGACGCTAGGATTAGGTGCCAACTCCCTCTCTATGCCCGTGGATACGGTTGAGAAGGTACGTCAGTTGCCAGGTATAAAGTCTGCTACGCCTATGGGCCAGTTTCTTCAAACCACCGACTCTGGTATTGGCTTCCGTGCGATTGATGCAATCGAAGTTGAGTCTTACTTTGCCACCAGCGGAATAAAGTTGATTGAAGGTCAGCCTCCTACTAATGATGAAGAAGTGATCGTAGATGAAGACTATGCAGGCCGTCACAAACTCAAGCCAGGTGATCCAGTCAACGCTTTGGATCGCACCTTCAAAGTTGCTGGTATCTATACTCCTCAAGTAGGCACACGCATCAAGGTTAGACTTTCTATGCTGCAATCCATGCTTGCTTCCGAAGGTCGTTGTACAATGCTGCTAGTACGTTGTGAGAATCCTGCCCAGCAAGAAGAAATAGCACAACGTATATTAAAGATATTGCCAGATGCTCAAGTGATATTTACCCGTGATCTTCCCCAGCTTTATACTGAGAGCCTGCCTATGTTCACTGCTTTTGCGCGTGTGATGGTAGGTTTAGCCGTCTTTATCAGCACGCTGGTGATTTTGCTAGCGATGTACACAACAATCACTGAACGTACTCGCGAGATTGGTATACTCAAGAGCTTGGGAGCATCACGCACATTTATTGTTTGGATAGTTGAGAAGGAGGCATTGGTAATCAGTACGTTAGGAGTATCAGGAGGCTATCTGATTGCTGTTATCGCACGATTCTTTGTTATTCGCTTTACTAATCTTCGTTTTATTGAATTTGAACCGCAGTGGCTGCTTACTGCTGCCGTGGTGGGTGTAATTGGTGGACTGATGGGCGCACTTTATCCAGCGCTACGCGCTGCACGGCAGGATCCTGTAGAAGCGCTCAATTACGAGTGAACAATTATAGCCAATCGATCTTACGAAAATAGAAATAGAGGATGATGGCTATAGAGATGATCATTCCTAACGCCATAGGATAGCCCCAGCGCCATTGCAACTCTGGCATCACCTGGAAATTCATTCCATAGATACCTGCAATCAGTGCGCCAGTCATTAGCACTGTAGAAATGACTGTGAGCCGTTTCATTATCTCATTCATACGGTGGCCTGCTACCGATAGATAGGCTTCCGTCACACCAGTTGCCAGTTCGCGATGTGTATCAATCGCATCACCGATACGTACCAAATGATCGAAGATGTCCTGATAGTAGGGATAGGTTTGTGGCGCAATTATATGGGTATCACGCCGTAACATCACATTCATCACATCACGTAATGGTGCCACCGCGCGCCGTAGAAACAGTAACTGCTTACGTACACGGAATACACTCTCCATCATCCCTACCTGAGGCTTAGAAAAGACCTCTTCTTCCAATTCCTCAAGCCGCTCACTATAGCGATCGATAATAGGGAAGTAGCCATCAACAATCGAGTCAATGATCAGATAGGCAAGGAAACTTGCGCCAGTAGTGAAACTCTCTTCAGCATCTAGCCATTGTTTGCGTGCTGCCTGTAGGGAAGGTACTGCGCCTTGGTGTATAGTGACAACATAATCATTGCCTAAGAACAGATGTAGCTCCTGCATCTTCATTTCAAGGTCATCTACAATCACGATCTCATACATCACGATAAAGAAATAACCATTGTAGAGTTCGATCTTAGAGCGTTGATGAGCGTTTTGACAGTCTTCAATAGCGAGCGGATGGAAATTAAACTCTTCTTTAAGAAGCGTCCAATCTGCATCTGTAGGATTTTCTAAATCAAGCCATATGACGACATCATCCATGGTCAACAGATCACTAATCTCTGCGACAGGAAATTCACTGTTGATCCACTTCGAGCGACCGTCTAGTACTGATAGTTGCTGCATCGCTTCAGCTTATCGTAGATAAGATAAGAGAGTCTGGTTGACTCTCTTATCTTGTACAATTATTTGTCATTGCTCGGAGATTATATTGTTTTGGTAGGCGCGTATTAACATCTTGAGAACAGCAATCTCATGACGCAACTCTTCACCTTTTTCGGTATTAGCAATCAGGCGCGGCTGGTCAAAAACAGAGATATCCTGGACTTTAGGAATGATGTCGGCACCCTGCGTGATAGCATCACTTACTGATTCAAAATGATGATGCTGTGCTAGATAAGTACGTGTGGCATCGAGTACCAATGTATAACCTTTATCACCATAAGCTTCTGAGAAGGCGCCATCAATGGTTACGGCTTTGCCACTCTGTTTGAG
The DNA here is from genome assembly GCA_040758525.1 of Acidobacteriota bacterium. Lineage (GTDB taxonomy): Bacteria > Acidobacteriota > Blastocatellia > Chloracidobacteriales > JADJPF01 > JBFLVQ01. The sequence goes on along the minus strand of JBFLVQ010000057.1, from coordinate 6,829 downwards.
AGGAGATTCGCCTTGCTCAAGTTTAACCGGCACATGACCATTGACAATAAGACCATGGTCAGGCGAGCTACCAAACTCACGGAAGACACGTTGACAGAATTCTGGTGTATGGATCAGTTTAAAGTAGGGATTCTTCGTCTCCTTATGGGTTGCCTTATCGGCAATAAAGTAGGTTTCAAAGGTAGCCATCTTGTCTTTACCAAACAGCGGCGAGAGCGGCCCCGTCCATAAGTACCAGAGCATATCTAGATCACGTTGATCATGATTGCGAAAGGCACGCTGTACCGAAACATTGAGTGCATCAAAGAGCGCTTTACCTTTGTACTCCTTACCATCTATACGCATTGTCAGGAAATTACCTTCTGCATCAACAGGCACGCAACCATGGAAAATAAGATTGTGATCACGTTTCAGATACATTGCTCCCTTTTGCGTTACATAACGCATCTGTTGCCACATAACCGGGCTTTGTAGAAAAGATTGACGCAGACGTAGGATACAGGCCTCTTCATCAGGCGAGAGCTTGTAAGGATCGGACCAGTCTATTGTTGGGAAGTGCTTGTCAAGCATCGTATAGACTTGGCCATCGATCTTTACTGTACCCTCTTGAGGATCTATGCGGTGCAATAGATTGCGGTGTTCAAGTTGATAATCAGGATTGCGCCGTACGGTTTGGCCTTCAAGCTTAAATTGCATGATCGCCATTGCCTTCTGCATACGCGCCATTAGCAATGGATCACGTAATCCTTCACCCTTGCAGGCAAAACGTTCAGCCGGATCATCGCTATAGATGGTGCGAACCAGCTTCTCGAGCGGTGCGGCTGGTATGCCGTAACCTTCTTCCAGTTGTGAGAGTCGTCGGTAACGTAGCGAGATACGCATCACCGTGGCGATACAAGCCTCCTGTCCTAGGCAAGCACCCATCCACGATACATCATGATTGCCCCAAGTGATTGCTACATTTGGTTGTCGCATAATGTAGTCGATCACTTTGTCTATACGTGGTCCACGGTCGCCCAGGTCGCCTGCTACGATCAATTCTGCCACTGAGAGATTGCGGATCACATGTGCAGTCAGCCGTAGAATGTCTAAATCCTTGTCGTGATCGACAAGCTGATCAAGCATTACATTTAGATAGTTCTCCTCACGTCCTAAATGTGGCTCGAAGAGTAGTTCGCGGAAGAGTAGTTGATACTGTTCAGGGAAGACACGTTCCACTGCTTTGAGGCTATAACGGCGCGCTAACTCTTGCAGGATTCTAAATTCATGCCGAATTGTACGGCGTAAAAAGACGCGCCGCGCCTCTCTGTCCAGCAGATTGGTGGCTAGATGTGCATAGGTTTCACGCGGATAGTAGATAAGATTGAGCAGCCGAAGTTTCTCCTCCGCATTTAATTCCATACCAAAGACCTGTTCAACGAGCGGACGTAGGCTGCCAGAAGCATTATTAATAATATGTTTTAACTTCTTGAACTCGCCATGCACATCGCTAACGATATGGACCGTGCCTTTGGGCAGCGTAAGCACTGCTTGCAGATTGGCGATTTCACCCAGTGCAGCATCAATATTTGGATAGCGTTTACTGAGTGCACGTAGATAGGTGAGAGTCTGCTCGTCGAAGGCAATGGGCTCCTGATCAACCACTTGAGCCATTCTAGCTTCGTTGCTCATACTTTACCTCCTTATTACCGGACTTTTCCCAGACACACACGCTGGGCGCAACCACAGTCCTGCGGCTGCCTTTTGCGCCCGTAGCGTTTAGATATGTTTAAGCGATAGAGACCTCTTTGCACAAGTAAACATCTTGAATTAGATTAAGCAGTTGTATGCCTTCCTTGAGGGGGCGCTGAAAAGCTTTGCGACCAGAGATAAGGCCCATACCGCCAGCGCGTTTATTGATCACTGCAGTACGCGCCGCTTCTGCAAAGTCATTGTCGCCAGATGCGCCACCAGAATTGATTAGCCCCATACGTCCCATAAAGCAGTTTGCGACTTGGTAACGGGTCAAATCAATTAGGTGATCACTGGTCAGTTCTGTATAGATCTTCTTGTTAGTCTTACCATAAGGGCTCTCTTTGCTTGACAGAGCATTATAACCACCATTGTTTTCTGGCAATTTCTGCTTAATGATATCAGCCTCAATAGTGACGCCTAGATGGTTTGCTTGACCGGTAAGGTCAGCCGCCACATGGTAGTCTTTGTCAGAGGTCTTAAAGGCTGAATTGCGTAGATAACACCAAAGTATCGTCGCCATACCTAGCTCATGAGCACGTTGGAAAGCCTTACTTACTTCAACAATCTGCCGGCTAGATTCTGCTGAGCCAAAGTAGATTGTGGCGCCTACTGCAACCGCCCCCATATTCCAGGCCTGCTCGATAGTCCCAAACATGATCTGGTCGAACTTATTCGGGTAGGTGAGAAATTCATTATGGTTGATCTTCACGATAAATGGGATCTTATGTGCATATTTGCGTGCTACCGAACCAAGCACACCATAGGTCGAAGCAACCGCATTGCAGCCACCTTCAACTGCCAATTTGACAATATTCTCACCATCAAAATATAGGGGATTAGGTGCAAAGGAGGAGCCTGCAGAGTGTTCTATACCTTGGTCTACAGGCAGAATCGACATATAGCCGCTGCCCGCCAACCGACCTGTATTGAAAAGCGCCGCTAGACTACGCAACACCTGCGGCGATCGATCCGAAGGCGTAAAGACACGGTCAATAAAGTCTGGCCCCGGCAGATGCAAGGACTCCTTAGGGATGCCCTTAGCTTGGTACTCTAACAACGATTTGGCTTCGCTGCCTAGATATTTCTCGATGTTTTCAATCATAAGTGTCGCCTTTCCGCTATTGCTCGCCGAGCAACGCTAAGAATTAAAAGATACAGAAGATAAAATCTGTGTGATCGCAGCAACAAGAGTGGTTTAAAGCGCCCCTATTCTATCATCGGAGCAGAAAAAACAGAAGCCTCGTGAGGGGTTCACATTGGCTATCGCCATAAGCTTCTTAGTAGGTTCTCAGCGCCAGCTACTCCTAGAAATCCTATTAGGCTAAAAATAAGAGTAGTGGCTAGCACTATCACATAACCAGCAATAATAAAATAGCCATCACGCTCCATACTGCCTAGCGCAAGGAAAAGAATGCCATAGGCGGGTGGCATATTCGAGAGCGGTATCGGCAGGGGCGCCATTAGCAGTAGTGCACTGGCTACCAATAATATTCCATTTAGGCGAGTTATCGTCATCCCATGAGTGAGCAGTAGTAGCCTAGGATGTATACGTTTCTCGATACGAGAGAACAGGTGAGCGCCCTTTTCAAGCATCAATATTAGTTTATCAGCGGCAATACGCCGGTTCATCAAACGATTTGGCAACCAGGGTGCTTTGTTAGTGATAATCCCCATACCTATCAAGGCAATGATCAGACCAAAAGGGATGCTGCTGCCAGGTATCGATATTGGAAGTAGGAATGGTACAGTAAGTACCATAGACATAACCAGCAGACCCCGTTCACCTAGTTGCTCAAGTAGTTCGCGCAAGGTTAGACCATCTTTGTGTACTGAGCGGGAAACTTCATATAAGAGCGAGGAGACGCTTTTATCCTCATGGTGAAATTCTACCTTCATAGTTGATTAGCTAATGACCTTTGCTGAGGAATAGATTCAACTCCTGCTGATAGTAGGCAAGCTGCTCTTGTAGTTCAAGCTGTTCTGCTTGTTGACGTTGAGCCACTAGAGAGAATTGCTGCCATTCTTCGATCAATTGCACAGGCATTCCTACCAGTCGTAAAGACCAATATCTACCAAACCGGCGCAATAGTAACTGGCTAATGAAGATTAGTACAAATGGTAGTATTAAGGTTATGCCACCAGGTTTCACTAGCAGAAACAACAGTACTATTGCTGCGGTAAAGGCGAAAAGGGCGATCTGAACAATCTGGCGATGGAGAGTTGCCTTGGTCTGTAATGCAACCATACGCTGGTATTCCAGGAGATTGAATTCAATTTTGGCAAGTTGCTTACTGTAGTGTTCAACTGCAAGATGGCGATAGTCGCCACCACATTTCATACAATACTGAAAGACGGGAGGGTTGTCAGTTTGACAATCGATGCAGCGGACTGTTAGTCGTTTATTGCATTTGGCGCAGTGTGTACGTATTCCTAACTGCTCTACGACATACCCACAATTAGAGCAGTGGGCCATCTCAAGGGCAAGGAATCGGTTCACCGTGGATTTCGACATAACGCGGCCTTCTGCGAGATTACAAATGGTTTAGGATCTTCCCAACAGACGCAGCCAGCGAGAAGGCTCTTTGACAGGAGCCGTTTCTGGTGCCGGATCAACCTTCTCCTTTACTGCTGCGGCGCCCGCCGGGACACCAATCTCACGCCGCATTTCGGCGGTTATTTTTAGGCCGCACGTCAAACAGAATTGCGTGTACAGCGGGTTGGTACTCTGACATCGGGTGCAAATAGCGGCTTCCATACACTCTTTCCTCAGTTGTTTAAGTGCAAATTTAACCCAGCTTCTTGGCGGCTCTCTGCAGCCTTTCACCGCACCCCCAGCGCATTTATGCTGGGATCGGCCGCTATCAAGTTTCAAGTTTTATACAACACTACCATCCTATCATAGATCCCTATCCAAGAGCCATTCGCCACTTCTTAATTCGCTAAAAAATGCCCTCCTTGCTGCTCCCTTTTAACTAAGTAAATATTTATAAGCCTGAGTCCGATAATGAATAGAGAAAGAGTAATAAAATAGTAAGGAAGGTTATTGCGCTTAGGGATAGCAGGTTCATGAGGGGATATGATACTATCAATACTTTATTTTAGCCAAGTACCATTTTATTTAAGCATGTATATAAGATTGCGACCAGCCTGAAGAGTGAGACATTCAACAGTTACTTCCCAGCCTGAGAGAATGCAACTGCCATTGACATGCAAATGTGCTGGGTTAGTTGGGCCTGTTTTTTCTTGATGGTTGGCAAACAAGGAGGTTTTGCATGGAACCATATGAACAAGCCATCGAGAGTAAATTCAAATTGATCAATATCGCGGCGAAGCGGTGTCGCGAGCTGCGTAGTGGCGCCCGTCCGCGTCTACAGCATGTCAGTTCCAAAAACACCGCTCGTATTGCACTCGAGGAGGTAAAGGCAGGTTTGGTCCGATTTGAAACCTTGCCACCAACCAGGAGACCCTTAGACGAAACCGAAGGCACGCCTGTCGCCCTATAAGTTAATTTGGTTTATGCTAGACGTTTTGTCTATTGTTGAGCGGTAGTAGGTGGGGTGTATCTGACCAATAGACCTATTACCAGGCAAGCAACCAAGAAGCGGCAGGTTTCAAATTCGTTCATTGGGCTAAGCACACAAATATCACTGACCAACGTATTATCACGGATTGTATCAATAATACGGCGTTCGGAATCGTGCAGCTTCAGTTTTGCTAGTCTTACCTCGAAGTCCTGACCGCGTGTAAGTGTTACCTCAAGAGTGGGCAGTTTAGGGCGTAGTTGCGTCCAACTACGGATCAAGGTTGTCCCATGCAAAATCGTATCAAGTGTCGAGAGTAGAATATTAGAAGGTTTCTGTGTAGGGAACTTCTCCTTGGCAAAACGGAACTGACCCATAGGCCAGAGAAAAAGACTATAAATGATGCTGTGCATCTGATAGGTAAGGCCTTGTATTAAGGTTGACTCATCAATACTACCCATCTGCAAGAGTACTTCGCCAAAACGTAGATTGACCATAACTTGCTGTTCAGCGGTGGCGAAGTCGGTTAATGAGATTACTCCACTACGTACTAATGCTTCTCCTAATGAGTCCTCTTTCAAATTTGAGGAGGCAAAGACGATCTCTCCTTGCTCAAAGATAATTGCTTTTTTAAACTCTCCCAAAGCAAAGACAAGTGTACCGGTCTGTCGTTTCTCATGCAAATAATAGAGAAGATCCGGCAGAAAATGATCACGCAGATTACCAATTATGGGGAACAACTCGGCACCAGTTGGGGTAACGGGTTGTTGTGCGAACTCTTTTGTCATCCGCTCAATCCAATACCGTGTGTCAAGGGCAATAGATGCTCTATATATGGTAGCTAATTATATTTTAGGGTCTGCTTTAATACAAGTCTACGATTGAACCATACTAGCTTAGCGAGACACTACCTTGTTGCCTGCTATTGAATCTTTCCGCCACTTAGTGCTATTTTAATTCTCCTCAACAGAGATAACCGACTATTTTAGGGAAAATATTATGGAGTGGCTGCTAATTCTTTCGGCAATCTGTTCGCTAGTTTTTGTTGTAGTGTTAGGGGGGCAGGGAGACGCTGAGCGCAAACTACCAGACTATTTAGAAATATTAGGTAAGGCCGAGTATCTTGATGATTCTGCAGTTGGTTATGCTGCTAAACGGAGCGAGACTTATCAAGCTTTTGAAAAAGCCCTGGCGGCTGGTGAGTCGATCTATCTTGATCTGGATTGGTTGCGCCAGCATGCTTCTCCGGCTGGTCGTATCTATGCGGCTATTCTGATCAATCAACTCAATAAAGAAGATGGACGCAAAGCCTATCAGGAGCTTCAGAAAGATACTGCTATGGTCGATTATCGTAGTGGCAGTTTGGTAGAAAGCCGTATAGTTGGTGAGATTGCTGAAGATCTACTGCGCGGCGAAACTATTATTATCTTTAATCTCCCCAAACAATAATTTTATTAGCCAATTTCATAGAGAGCAGAGAAGGAGAGATCCGGCGACGACCTAGGTTCCCACACCTGTGAGGGTGCAGTATTATCGGCTCGAGAGGGCTTAACTTCCGTGTTCGGGAAGGGAAC
>JBFLVQ010000056.1:0-25674 GCA_040758525.1 Acidobacteriota bacterium | reverse complement strand
TATGTTGTTACTCGCTCTATTCTTAATTTCAGAAAGAGATTCTAGATTCTGGAAGCAGCTTAGTACTGTACCTGCCATTGTAATATATCAACTATAATAGCAGGATGAAACGGTAAAATATTAAATCTATCTTCAATTCAATGGAGAGGCTGGGAAAGAGCTGGGAAATGAAACGGATCAAATTGAAGTTCAACTATGGCAATGAATTTCGTATCTTTGATGCTACTCTTGCGATTGTTGATATCAATCAGAACAGTGGCTTTGTACTCGCTCTCAGCCCGTTAGAAGTAGAACGCTATATCTTCCTTGCCCCGGGAAACTATTTAGCCCAAATGATTTATGATCTACCAAAGACGGCTGGTATAGGTAAACAGACCTGTCTATGGGAACGTCCATTCAATAGCGAGAAGATCGAACGTATCAACATCAATTTTGCTAAACCGACTGCAACGATTGCTGGCTTTGACAAGTCTGAACTAATAGAGTTGGAAGAAATGTTGAAAAAAAGCCTGGGTGGTCGGATCAATCCACGTACAGATCAGATCCTTGCTACCAATACAGTGAAATCATTGCCTGGTGCCAGCCTGGAGGAACGGGTAGTTATTGATAAGAATGGTAAAGTGGAATATGAATTTAGCTTTCAGGAGCAGGAGGTCTATGATTATCTTTCGCCTGAGGATCTAGGCGCAGGCGCCGAACTCAGCACTAATCAACCTACCCCTATGGTAGCAGCGATAGCACCACCCGAGCGACCTAGCCTCCGCCCTTATATCACCCAGACACTCAATTACGGCCATTGGAATATTAATCTACACGGCCTCAATGTGACGATTGGTGCGACACTACACAGCTATCGTAATATTCGTACTACCGCCTATTTACGACCCCGTAATGAACTTTTCCAAAGATTAGCTGGTTTTATTGAGGAAAGCATGGCTGTTGCTCGACGCATCAATGATGTCGTCACACAGTAATGGTTTATTTAGCTAAGCAACCTTTTTCTTCTCCTTCTATTCATTTAGTTATCAACTAAGCTTCATGAATTTTCTCCTCTGAGAATTTGGCCCTTAATAAGGGCCTTTTTTTCAACTGATGATAAGGGAATAGTAGTAGAGTAGCGGTGCATTGAAGAGGACGCTATCAAGACGATCTAGCAAGCCGCCATGCCCAGGTATAATTGATGCGGCATCTTTTGTTCCGGCCCCTCGCTTAAGGAGAGATTCAAAGAGATCCCCCAATTGACCAACAATATTCATCACTATCGCCAGCACAAGCGCATGCCAACCAGGCAACTGTGAAAAGAAGGTGTATTTTACAATGAAGGCAATGGCAATAGCAGCAACCAAGCCGCCCAGCGAACCTTCAATGGTTTTGCCAGGACTGATGCGTGGTGCAAGCTTGTGACGGCCTAGGTTACGACCAGTGTAATAAGCACCTGTGTCACTTGCTGCAATGATAAGAAAGAAGAGTGATAATAGTTGGGAATGGGGAGCACTAGCCATTACACGTACACCAACAAGAAACCCGGCTAGCACCACAACATAGAAGACACCTAAGAAGGTAGAAGCTACCGAACCCATTATTTTAGAGAAATCCTTGTTATCCTGGCTCTCAAAAAGCGCTGCTATCATCATTGCTAGTAATAGCCCTACGCTCATCGGTAGGATCAACTCAAATTGGTTGCTACTAAAAGCATAGAGTGTTACAGCGGCTGCACAATAACCTAGAAACCGGTAGCAATGGTAGCCTACACGCGCGGCCAAACCATAGAACTCCCAAAGCGCCAGCCCCATTACCAGTGCGGCGAAGCCAATAAAAAAATAGGGTGGATCATTCCAGACCGAGAGACCAAGTAGAGATAGTAATATGATACCGGAAATAACACGTTTCATTTGGCAATTAGGGCTGCTGGTGATTTTTGCTCTGCTGGCTTGATATCGCCATAACGTCGTTCTCGCTTCTGGTACTCTATGATTGCCTCAAAGAGGTGAGCACGCGAGAAATCAGGCCAGAACGTATCGGTAACATAGATTTCCGTATAGGCGATCTGCCAAAGGAGGAAGTTGGAGACACGCATCTCTCCACTGGTACGGATCAGCAGATCAGGCTCAGGCAAGCCACTTGTGTAAAGATAGCGACTGAGCACAAGCTCATCAATCTCATCAGGATTACGGCCATTCTTGATATATTCATGGCAGAGCTGGCGACAGGCATCAACAATCTCTGTACGGCCACCATAGTTGAGCGCAATATTCATCACCATTCCGGTATTGGCAGCAGTCTCACGCTTAGCATAGGCGACCTCACGTTGTACCGATTTGTCTAGCTCTTCGATACGGCCTATGGTAGTAAAGCGTATATTATTCTTGTTAATATTAGCCAACTCAGCACGTAGATACTCTTTGAGTAGGCTCATTAGTGTAACAATCTCAAAACGTGGCCGCTTCCAATTCTCTACAGAGAATGCATAGAGTGTCAGCGTATGTAAGCCTAGCCGTGCGGCTGTCTCTACACTCTCACGTACAGCTTTGATACCAGCACGATGACCTATCACACGTGGACTGCCGCGTCGTGCTGCCCAGCGCCCATTGCCATCCATTATAATTGCCACATGTGCAGGCAATCTTTCTGGATCAATCTGGCGCAGAAGAAACTCATCTCTTGAACCTGATTCAATTAGACCCTCAAAATCGATCATCAGTCCCATTCCTTTCCAAATTGGCCGCCCGATTATAGCAAATCGTTGTAGCCAAGGGCGATAGCAACTACCCCATTGTTATTAACAGCTCAATACTCAACATTAAGTAGTGTCAGCCCACAAGCTGGCGCAGTAGGGCCAGCACGTGTACGGTCGCGCGATTGTAAGATCTCTTTTATCTCCCCACTGTTGCGTCGGCCACGTCCAATCTCGATCAATGTACCCACAATTGTGCGTACCATATAGCGCAAAAATCCATCCCCAGTAATATTGAGTCTGAAGCGATCGCCTTGCTGTGTCAGCTCCACAGTCTTGATTGTGCGTGTCGTGGTCACTACTTCTGTAGCCGTGGCAAAAGCGGCGAAGTCATGTGTACCTAATAATGCTTGTGTTGCTATCTGCATAGGCTCAATAGCAAGAGCATACGGATAATGATAAAGGTAACGATATTCGAATGGACTTACTATTTCGCTCAAGGCGATCTGATACTGATAGGTCTTGCACCTTGCCGAGTAGCGTGCATGAAAGGCGGCGTCTACCTCTTCAACATCTACTACACGTATATCTGGTGGTAGATTGGCATTTATTGCACGTCGTAATTGAATACAACTGATCGCCCTTTGTGTAACAAAATTAGCTACTTGTCCATGTGCATGGACACCAGCATCTGTACGTCCTGCGCCATGCAGAGTAATAGCCTGGCCTTCCAAACGGGCAAGAAACTGCGAAATCAACCCCTGAATCGTTGTGCCGTTGGGTTGAATCTGCCAGCCACAATAGTTCGTGCCATCATACTGCAGGGTAAGCTTAATGTTACGCACCTAATCACCTATTGGTAATGCGGCTGCCTGGCTTGATCACGGCTATACCTTGCTGGCAGAGCGGACAAGATTGTGGATCATAGGTTGGCACCGAAAGCGCTGCCAGCGCAGCTCGCTTACAAGAGAATGTTAATCCACCTCCAGAACGGTCGATAATAGAACCTACCCCAACCACTTGACCACCCGATTGTTCAACAACCTCTATTACCTCGCGTGTTGAGCCGCCTGTGGTAACTACGTCTTCAACTACTAGCGCACGTTCTCCAGATTGAAGTTGAAATCCCCGTCGCAGTCGCATCTGACCAGTTTCACGCTCGGTAAAGAGCGCTCGTACGCCTAATGCGCGTGCGACCTCATGTGCAACAATGATCCCGCCCAATGCAGGGGCAACCACTAGACCCACAGGTTCGTTGCGAAAGTGATCGGCAAGCGCGGCACCTAGTTGGGTAGCATCATCAGGAAACTGTAACACCAATGCACACTGTAGATATTTGGAGCTGTGCAATCCCGAACTTAAAACGAAATGGCCTGTTAATAACGCCTCACGACGCAGAAAAAGATCTAGTACTGCCTGCTCATCCACGATCAGCGCCTCCTGGTGTGTTAGAATAGAATTACATTAAAAAAGCAAATGCATAGCCTTTTTTTTCATTTCAGTCAAGATGTCTCTCTCCGGATTTATACAAGTAGGCGGTAAAAGCCAGCGTATGGGGCAAAATAAGGCATTGCTTCAGCTTGCTGGTAGTACGCTGTTAGCTCGTATGCTTGCGATACTTGCGCCGGCTGTCTGCCAGCTAGGCATTATCACTAATACACCAGATATCTATGGTCACTTAGCAGTAGAATCTTACCCTGACCGCTGGCCAGAATGTGGGCCATTAGCCGGTATTGAGAGCGCGTTACATCATTCGCGTCATGATTACACGCTTATACTCGCCTGCGATCTACCGTTTGTGCGTACATCTTTCCTACAATGGCTAGCAATACAGGGACAAGACTATCAGGTCTGTGTCCCAGAAGGGCCGGACGGACGCCTACAGCCGCTCTGTGCACTCTACCATTGTTCCTGCCAAGCCACTATTGAGCGCCTACTTAATGAGGGCAAATATCAACTACGTTCCCTCTTTACCGAAGTGCAGACACGGATCGTAGCTTTTCCAGAGTTTGCCGAGATGCAAGGAGCGAGACTTTTTTTCGAGAACTTAAACACTCCAAAGGATTTTGCTCGTGCAGTCTGTTACCTAGCAGAAGAGCAACCCAGTGGGGAAAAAGATTAAAAAACCTACCATAGTAGCGTTAGCAATTGCATTTGGGTCCAGTTTACGTGTAATATCAGCCCAAAGACACAGAATTTCCTATTACTGCTTTATCTTCCTCTTTGGAGATGAAAAATGCTGACCAGACAGCAAAAAAGAACGCTCGCCACAGTTGCTAAATTCGTGTTGCCGACCATCGCTATTTTTCTTGTGGTCTCCGCAGCAATGACTGCCTATGCGATCCATTATATTACACACCCAACTGGCAATAAGAATTATGCTGCTACGCTTAAGGATTATGAGCTACTCGGCATTTTCATCGCCCAATCAGAAGAGTCTTGGCCACTAAAAAATGGCGGTCAAGGCTCAGGATGGCTGTTGCGTGCAGCCACTGGTGCCCCGCTTATTGTGCTTAGCCATGGCTATGAGCATAATCTGGCAGATCTGCTTAGCCTTGGTGTTGGCTTACAAAGAGCCGGTTATCATGTGCTCCTCTACGATATACGTGGACATGGACAGAGTAAAGTGGAGCTTACTTCGCTAGGAGAATATGAAACTGATGATATTCTCTCGGCTATAGAGCATGTAAAGACTCTCAAGGATCCGGATGGTAATCCCCTAATAGATAAGGATCGTATAGGTCTTTATGGTGTTTCTATTGGTGGTTATGCTTCATTGGTAGCGGCTAGCAAAGAACCTACTGTTAAAGCCGTAGTTGTTGATGCTGTCTACCCAGATGTGCGCCGCTTTGTTCAGATTCGCATCAAACAGCTCTCCGGGCTCAGTAATCAACTTACCGATTTCCTCACGGATTTAGGAATGAAGTCTTTTGTCTCTGGCAAATATGGCTCAACCTCTGCACTAACTGCAGTGCGTAGCTACACAGATGTAAAACAGCTCTATATACTTGGTAAAGATGCGGGCGACCTGCTGCAGAGCACTAGTGATGTTTATAACCAAGCATTACCATTCAAAGAGACTGTGGAAGTGCCTAAATCCCGTATCAATATCCTCTACAAAAATGACCAGGATGTCTATGATCCAGTAGTAGTAGACTTCTTCCGCCGTCCCGATGTGTTGCCACCAATGGTCACGCAAACACCGGCATTAGGCGCGGCGGCAAGCGATCAGAAGTCAGCGGAAACAACTAAAACTGCTAGTGCTGATGCGGGGAAATCCGCAACAAAATAAGATCTCTTTGTCTACCTAGAATAACACTTTGCCAGCGAGGATCATTGGTAATCAAATTCAACTGCCGTTGCTTCAAGATACAGAGCAGGCTCTCCTGTTTCTCTAAGTAACCAGCAAGCTCATCAACATTGTAGACCAATACTGCCTCGCCATCGCTGCCCCTTACTACTCTGCCATTTGTATAAAAGAGTGGACTGTACTGCAAATAATTGAAGAAGATCACCTTCTCATTGACGTGCAACTGTGTGGCAGCTAGGCGTGCCAATGGTGCAAGCGATGCTTCATTCTCAATACTGGGAAAGAGTAGTGTTGTAATTGTCAATGCCATTAATGGACTCATTGCCATCAATACTATAAACGAGATCAGAATATTACGACGCCAGTAAAACAGCACTCCAACGGCTGTTAAAAATGGCACTGCAGCTAAAAGAAGCTGTGTGCCAATGCCTGCTTGAAATTTCTTATGCGCGAAATAGGCTAGCGCTATCGCAATAATTAGAAACACTACTGCAGTTGCTACTAATAGTCCGCGTTGGCCTGCTCGATCCAGTAATGTTTCGATCTCTAGAGCAATAAAGAGTGCTAAAGCAGGAAATATTGGCAGAATATAGCCAGGCAGCTTTGAACCAGAAAAAGAGAAAAAGATTAGTGGCACGAGAATCCAGATTGCCGCCAATCCTAGTAATCGATCTTTAGCTATTGCTGAATGCCAACAATCAAGTAGTTGACGACCATTAAAGAGTTTTTTTATACCGCGCACAGCAGAATTAAGTATCAACAAGCTCCAAGGCGTCACACCAACCAGAATTATACCGAGAAAATAGTAGACTGGACCAGGATGATGATATTTATTACTGGTATAACGCTGGAAATGGTGCTGAATGAAGAATTCATCGATAAAGAGCCAACCATGGCGAGCAATCACTGGTAAGTACCATAGACCTGCAATCAATAAACAGACTAGTAGACCAGTGAAGGGATGAAATTGAAATAGTCTGCGCCATCCTACACTCAATATAAGATAAAGTGCGCTACAGGCACCAATCAGCATTATTCCAATCAATCCCTTAGCAAGCAGTGAAACACCTACTGCAAAATAAAAGCCGAGTAGATATTTTCGTCTTGCTGATACATCGTTGGCTGTATCGGCTAAATGCAGATAGAGGAATGCAGCAGTGAAAGTAAAGGTGAGCGTCATATCGAAGGAGGCCGCGCGGGCAAAGCCGAAATAGAGCCCTGATGTAGCTAACACAAGCGCACTAATAAGACCATAACGGCTGCCTCCTACACGCTTAGCAAGCCCGTAGATGATAAACAGATTGAGCGTGGCAAGCAGCGCATTAGGCAGGCGTGCTGCCCATTCATTGACTCCTAGCAGATGATAACAGACTATCATCATCCAATAGAGTAATGCCGGTTTTTCAAACCAGGTATCACCAAGTAAGGTGGGAGTGATCCAATCGCCACGCTCATACATTTCACGTGCGACTTGCGCATAGCGTGGCTCATCTGGACCTACTAATGCCAGCGCACCTAGCTTGTAATAGAAGAGTGGCAGGGCAAAGATAAGAATTACCAGCGGGAAATAGCGCTCATATAAACGCTCGCGTTCCTGTACTGGTCTAGCCATCTGCTCCTGTATCACGATTATTGGAGCGCCTCCACATACTTAACTCCACTACCTGTATTGAAAAGTACTACTCGCTCGCCACGCTCAACCAGATTGGCGGCAAGCAGCTTATCCAGTGCAGCCAGTGTAGCACCACCCTCAGGAGCGGCAAAGATACCTTCTAGTTCACCAAGCTGACGCATTCCTGATAATAATGCTTCATCAGAAACGGCAATCGCACTACCACGGCTACGGCGCAGAATATCAAGCATAATAAAATCGCCAATGGCACGAGGGACACGTAATCCAGCCGCAATGGTACGGGCATTTTCGAATTCGGCAGCGGTATTAGCATTAGTATCAAAAGCTCGCACAATAGGGGCACAGCCTTCTGCCTGTACAGAGATCATACGAGGTCGTTTACTGCTAATCCAACCCAACTGTTCCATCTCATCAAAAGCCTTCCACATACCTATCAGCCCTGTACCACCGCCGGTTGGATAGATAACTACTTCTGGTAACTCCCAATTGAACTGTTCGGCTAATTCATAACCCATTGTCTTCTTGCCTTCAACACGATAAGGCTCTTTTAAAGTTGAGACATCAAACCAGCCTTCCTGATCCTTACGTTCGAGCAGTGCACGTGCACAGTCAGTGATCAGGCCATCGATCAGGGTAACATGTGCACCACAACCGATCGCTTCTAGACGATTAATTACTGGCACATCTTTTGGCATAAAGATATGGGCTTCTAGGCCAGCGCGGGCTGCATAGGCAGCTAGTGCTCCACCAGCATTGCCTGCGGTTGGCACAGCAAGCTTTTTCAAGCCTAATTCCTTTGCCATAGATACTGCTACGGCCATACCACGCGCCTTAAAAGATGCAGTTGGATTAAGCGACTCATCTTTAACGTATAGGTGAGGCATACGATACTTTTTGCCCAGCCTTTCGGCATGCAACAATGGTGTGAAGCCTTCGCCTAAATAGACAATATTTTCTCTATGTACGACTGGCAGTACTTCGCGATAACGCCAGAGACTGGGTTCACGTTCAGCCAGCACTGACTGTGTCAATGTTGTCGCGGCGCGAGTAAGATCATAATGGACCTTGAGCGGTTTACCACAAGAGAGACAGAGTTGGTGGATCTGACCCTGCTCATACTCTTTTGCACATTGAAAACAACTGAGGTGTGTAACATTCATATTTCTACTCCATATTATTCAAGAAGCGAGATTCTAGCGCTGAAGCCGATCGCAAGCAAGCTCGCCTTTACCGTTCAGCAGCCAGGATGATACATTTGATCTATGAGGATAAAGCTTTTAGCCCTCGATATTGATGGTACACTGCTTAACTCCCAGCACAAACTGACTCCTCGTACAATTCAGAGTGTCCAGCGTGTGGTTGAAGCAGGTGTACAAGTCGTGCTGGTGACCGGTCGGCGTTTTCATGCGGCTCGCCCTTTTGCCGCAGAACTTGGCTTACAACTGCCGCTTATCACTCATAATGGTGCCCTTACCAAGAATGCTGAAACTTTGGAAGTTATCAACTATCATCCTCTCGACGGCGAGCTGGCGCGTGAACTGGTATTGCTTGGGCGGCACTATCAAGCTGATACACTCTGTTGTGACGATCCCGTAGGAGAAGGGTTTATTGTCTTTGATCAGATCTCTCCAGAAAACTTACGCCTACGCCGCTACTTGGATCTATACCGTGAATATGCTCGTGAAGTGAGCGATCTCTACAGCTACATAGAGAATGCTCCTATACAGATCTTCTACTGTGGCCCATGTGCACCGATGGATCGACTGATGCAGCGCTTAGAATCAGAATTAACCGATCGCGCTAAACTCACAGTTACCACCTATCCTGCTGGCGATATGACGATACTCGATGTGATTAATCCAATCTGTTCTAAGGGCTCAGGATTAGAGTATCTAGCTACTTCTCTCAATATTGTCAGGGAAGAGATAATGGCAATCGGTGATAACCGTAATGATCTTGAAATGCTCTCTTATGCTGGATTGCCAGTAGTGATGGAGAATGCTGAAGCAAGCCTAAAAGGATATGGCTTTGTGACTACTGCTAGCAATGATGCAGACGGCGTAGCTGAGGCAATAGACCGATTTATTTTTCAACTATGAACCAAGAACCATCTCCAGGAGGCAAAATTGATGAATCAGGGCAGAACAGCAGTTATTACAACCAACAAAGGCACAATCAAGTTCACGCTTTTTGAAGAGGACGCACCGATTACAGCAGCAAATTTTATCGAATTGGCTGAACGTGGTTTCTACAACAATCTTACTTTCCATCGTGTCGAGCCAAATTTTGTAATTCAAGGTGGCGATCCTAACGGTAATGGCACAGGCGGAAGCGGTAAGACTATTCAACTGGAGGTAACTCCTAAACTCAAACATGACAGTGCTGGTGTGGTTGCCATGGCGCGTGCTAGTAATCCCAACAGTGCTTCTTGCCAATTTTATATCACACTTGCTCCTACCCCTTTTCTCGATATGCAATATGCTGTCTTTGGTAAAGTGACAGAAGGGCTTGATGTCGTTAAGAAGATTGCGGTCGGGGACAGGATGTTGAGTGTTACGATTGAGTAACCAACCAGTGTGTGTAACAATAGCCTATTAAAGTTATGCATCTGGTTTTAGGGATAGAGAGTTCTTGTGACGAAACCGCGGCAGCAATCATTGAGGATGGCTGCCGCATACGTTCCAATATCATCTCTTCACAAATAGAAACCCACAAGCCTTTTGGCGGTGTTGTACCGGAATTGGCTTCGCGTGAACATCTGCTCAAAATTGTCGAGGTCGTTGCTCAAGCTAGTGTCCAGGCTGGCGTAGAACTGTCTGAAATTGATGGCATTGCAGTAACCTACGGACCAGGTCTGATTGGCTCATTGTTGGTTGGTATCTGCTACGCTAAATCACTTGCCTATGTATTTAAGAAACCGCTAGTAGGTGTCAATCATCTGGAAGGCCACATCTATTCAGTAGTATTTGAGAATCCCTCAATCAACTACCCTGCACTGGCGTTAGTTGTCTCTGGTGGACATACCAGCATATACCTTATTTCTGAAGCAGAAAAATATCAGCTTATTGGCCATACTCGTGATGATGCAGCCGGAGAAGCTTTTGATAAGGTAGCCAAGCTACTAGGCCTGGGCTATCCTGGCGGCCCTGTGATCGATCGCTTAGCAGGTAGTGGCGATCCTAATGCTGTACAACTCGTCTTTACACTTCCACGTATTGAAGATGGTCGTTACGATTTCAGTTTTAGTGGTCTCAAGACGGCGGTGCTACGTTATGTGAAAGAACAGGGTATTAAGCCGCTATCAACAGGTGCCCAACCAGACGAGTCGATTCGTAATCTAGCTGCTAACTTCCAACAATTGATTGTGCGTACGCTTACCTTGCAATTAGTAAAAGCGGCACAAACCTATCGCCCTAAAACACTCATCCTTGCTGGTGGTGTGGCTTGCAATAGTGCGCTACGGGTATCAATCAAAGCCGCTGCCGAGAAACTTGGTGTACCAGTCTATTATCCTAGCCCTATTCTCACCACTGATAATGCTGCGATGATTGCGGCAGCCGGCTACCCCAAGCTTTTACGTGGCGAAAAGTCGAGTCTTGACCTTACTGCG
The DNA here is from genome assembly GCA_040758525.1 of Acidobacteriota bacterium. Classification (GTDB taxonomy): domain Bacteria; phylum Acidobacteriota; class Blastocatellia; order Chloracidobacteriales; family JADJPF01; genus JBFLVQ01. The sequence goes on along the minus strand of JBFLVQ010000056.1, from coordinate 14,447 downwards.
GTTGCCAGCTTAAAATTACAAAACATAGACTTAGCGACACCTAAAGGGAAAGTGCGATACCGCCTCTCATAAACAGGGTATGGTTAGCGACGAAAATAGTAATGATCTAGCGACCCACACGGTCGCTCAATTTGATCTCAACACCTCGTCAGAACTGCGTATTGAACTGCATAAAAACGGCGGGTCAAACACTATTCTCCTACAGATTTACCGAAAATTGGCAAATGGTGAAGTGATTATTGCTGAAGACGCAATCGAGTTACCAATTGCTCTATTACCAGAATTGAAGCGCTCTATTATCGCCTTAGAAAATGCAGTAAAAAATAGTGCACAGCCTGTTAATACTCCTTCAGGCCAAAATGGTGTGCAAGCAAAGAAGAAGGTGACTGTCTTTGCTCATGAGAGCGAACGTGAATTTGCCAAGATCTTAGATTTTTATCAGATTGAATGGCATTACGAGCCACGTACCTTTGCACTACGCTGGGATGAACAAGGAAATGTCATTGAAAGTTTTACTCCCGATTTCTATCTCCCTGAACAGGATCAGTATATAGAGTTGACTACTCTAAAACAGGAATTGGTCACTAAGAAGAATCGTAAGGTACGACTACTTAAGACTCTCTATCCAGAGGTCAATATTAAAATAATGTATGGCAAGGATTATAAACAGTTGCTGGCTAAATATGCGGCAAAGATCGACAAAAAAGAAGATGGCCCCAAGTGACCTTCTGAATAGCTCTTCAGACTCTATAGGCTCCCATATAATCCAGCATTTCTCCCTAGAGCAGTTGCCTACTTTCAGGAAAGTACTGAACTTTAGCAGCCCAACTCTTGATTCAGCATCGCAGCCGCCGATCCCAACTGTACTAGCTTGCCCTTGCAGGATTGCCAGCCAATTAGTATCGCTTTACAAAGAAGGCCAAACCAAGTTGATCAGTTCCTTCTTGCGAAGTTACCAATCAGATAGTCTAAAGATCTTCCTACGACCTCTTGGGACCACTTCACCTTCAATATTGCTATTAAAGGTACCTCCTACATACACTAGCCTGCTAACATCAACCAGCTTGCCTGAATATTGCTATCCAAGTTCACCAAAAGAAGCTTTGCAGACCGGGTTGATCCTAAGTGATCTATTGAACACAACTCTAGGTCTTAAAAGCCTCTCTTCAACCCAACTCAGTACTGCAGAACAGTTGCCTATTCTACAAAAAGAATCGAGAGATAAAGGCTCCGTCTCTGATTCAGTTGCGCAGCTGCCAACCTCAACTTCTACAGACCACCTTTGCAGGCTTACTGCTCAGTCAAGATTGCTAAGAAAAGCCTACCGAATCTGGTCAACCTACTCCTCCTTGCGGAGGTTTAAGCCAACTTACCTAAAGGCGTTCTTTCAACCTCTTAGGACTGCTTTGCAGTTGGTATTACTACCAACCACAGGGCGTACGCAAGAGTATCTGAAAGCCTCGCCTAAGTTACTCAAATATCACTATTTAAGCTTGTTAGATGATGTCCTTCAGACAACGCGGATCTTACACCATAGGTTTTTAAAGTCAAGAGGAAGTTAATGGATTTTCCGGAAAAAATTGTCACTCCAATGATAACCTCAGAACAGCTCCGCAAGCGTGTTGCCGAGCTTGGTTTGGAGATCACTAAAGATTTCCAAAATAAGGATTTAACCGTAGTAGGCCTACTTAAAGGATCGGCTATCTTTACTGCCGATCTGGTACGTGCCATTGAATTGCCATTAATTCTCGATTTTATGTCTATTACTTCCTATAGCGGTACAATAAATACCAGTCCAACTGGGGTGGTTAAAATACTTAAGGATCTGGATACAGATATTGAAGGAAGGGATCTGTTAGTGGTTGAGGATATTGTTGATACTGGCTTAACGCTGAATTACTTGACAAAAATCTTGCGCGCTCATAGTCCTGCTAGTTTAACTCTCTGTACATTACTAGATCGTACCGTACGGCGAATAATTGATCTGCCTATTGCTTATAGAGGATTTGAGATCCCAGATGTCTATGTGGTAGGTTATGGCTTGGATCATCAACAACGTTACCGTAACCTACCCTTTATTGGTACCCTCAAAGAGCCTTAGATTCTACAACTGATCACTATTCTCATCGAAATCGGGTGGCCATTCCATTATATCGTCTGATTCATCAAAGTCATGTACAACTCCATCCGACCAGTTATCAGTAGGTTGTACAATAACTACACGATTATGTGAGGAAGTAGGAGTGATCAACTCAACCTCATCTTTCTCATAAAAACCATTGAATTGATCTGTCTGTCGCTTTGAACCGAAGATGTCTCTGACAATCTTATTAAAATAGCTGTTGTCTTCTATATAAGCCTGCTCTATGGGCATTTATGTCTCCTATTTCAACCAAATCCGTACTCTCTGCACTTGGTAGATGTTGGGCGGCTCTGTCTTAATCAATTTATGTGCCAAAACTCTTATTATTTTTCTCTATTATTTCACCCTTCTGATAACTAATTAATAATAAAGATTTTACCTAAGACAATAAAAACCCTATCAGGCTATCTAATAATCTTCTATAGATTTTCAACTGGATAGCTACTATCCAATAAGATTTTCCAGAATCGTTTTGGATTAAGCTAACTATCGATTTAATATGGGTTAAGAACCTGATGTAAACGATCTGAACGGCTGTTCATTTTTTTTACAGTTGTCGGTTAGCTACTCTCTGTGTAGAGTAAGGCACAAGAATCCAAACAGAGGGAGATTTATGGACGAATCGCTAGAAAAACTGCTTAAAGAGTTGTTACAAAAGAAGCTACATGGCACGTTAACAAAAGAGGAAGAGGTTATCCTAGCAGATCTGGTTGAACGTCGGCGTGGGGGTGGAAGCGATCATTTAAGTTCATCTATACCTCCCGCCAACCTAGGCAATCTTATGGGGGAGATAGATGCATTAAAAAGCAGCTTTGATGAGATGGCTGGCAAGATTGGTGGTCGTCGTGACCGTGCTCAAGCTCAGCATGAGATGGCTGATGAGGAAAAAGGCAAAAAGAAATAGTAATGGCAGAGATCCAGCAGGGATCTCTGCCAAAGAGCTGTTTGTCTGTTAATCTTCTTCGGCAGCTCTGACACGGCCTTCTGCCTGAGCTTCAGCAATAATCTTTTGTGCAATCTGCGCTGGCACTTCATCATAGTGGGAAAATTCCATTGAATAGCTGCCACGCGCACCAGTAATAGAGTTGAGTGTAGGTTGGTAGTTGAGCATCTCAGAGAGTGGTACCTGGGCTTTGATAACCTGCTGGTTACCACGAGTATCCATACCCTGTATGCGTCCACGTCGCGAATTGAGATCGCCCATTAGATCACCAGAGAACTCTTGTGGAGCAACTACTTCAATATTCATGATAGGCTCAAGCAAGATTGGCTTAGCCTTCTCCATCGCCCCACGGAATGCCTTACGACCAGCCAATTTGAAAGAGAGTTCATCAGAATCTACTGCGTGATAGGAACCATCGATAAGTTCGACACGAAAATCAACGACCTTATAGCCTGCCAGCATTCCATTCTCACTAGCTTCGACGATACCCTTCTCAATGGCGGGACGGAACTGTTGTGGCACAGAACCGCCAAAGATCTTATCTACAAACTCGAAACCACTTCCACGTGGCAATGGTTCGAAGACACATTTACAATCGCCAAACTGGCCACGACCGCCAGTCTGTTTCTTATGCCGACCCTGCACTTCTACACGTGCCTTGATCGTCTCTTTGTAGGGTACCTTAGGCGGGTGTAATTCAACCTCTACACCATAGCGTCGTTTTAGCTTATCTACTGCTGCCTCGACGTGTAGTTGTCCAGAACCAGAGAGCAGGAACTCCTTGGTCTGGGCATCGCGGGTATAGCGTAACGCTTGATCCTCTTCAAGCATCTTGCCGAGCGCGCTAGAGAGTTTATCTTCATCTTGGCGGGATTTAGGCGCAATAGCAAAACTGATTGCAGGTTCTGGAAAATGTACCGGCTCATAAACAATTGGTGTAGCCTTATCGGCAAAAGTGTCGCCGGTAGAAGTCTCTTTGAGTTTAGTGACAGCAACAATATCGCCAGCATGCGCTTCAGCAATCTTTTCCATCTTATTGCCTTGAATTACATGTAGTGGACCTAGCCGCTCCTGTGCACCTTTGGTGATATTAAAGACAGTAGCATCGGCTTTGATCACACCAGAGTAGATCTTAAAGAGAGTGATACGTCCAAACTGTTCTGCATTAGTGCGGAAGACAAAAGCAGAATATGGCTCATTATCGCTAATCTTACGAGTCACCTCTTCAGTGCCTGGCTCAGTACTAGTGCGACCAGTTACACTTCCTATATCACCTGGAGAAGGTAGGTAGTTGACAATTGCATCCATTAGCGGCTGAATACTTATATTGGGTACAGCAGCAGCAGCCAGGACAGGGATAAGCCGCCGTTCTAGAATTGCTAGCTTAATACCGGGCAATAGATCCTCATCTGGCAGTGTTCCCTCTTCAAAGAACTTCTCTAACAGAGCATCATTGCCCTCCGCTACCATCTCGATGAGGGCTTCGCGTGCTGCTGTTGCATCAGCTTGTAGCTCACTGGGAATATCGCCCTCAGTCATCTTACCACTACCATCATTTTCGAAAGTGTAAGCCTTCATTCTTACCAGGTCTACCACGCCACGGAAATGCTTCTCTACACCGATCGGCAATTGGAATGGGATTGCACCACGTCCAAAGATCTCATTAATTGAAGCAAGTGCACTCTTAAAATCGGCGCGCTCGTTATCCATCTTATTAAGCACAATGGCTCGCGGCAGCTTAAACTCATCAGCATAAGCCCAAGCCTTTTCTGTACTCACGCCAATACCACCAACTGCATCAATAACAAATAGAGCGGTGTCACAAACACGTAGCACCCCGCGCGCTTCATGAATGAAAGCACTGGCACCTGGGGTATCAATAATATTAATCTTGCAGCCTTTCCATTCGGCATATGCTGGAGTCGCTTGTAATGACATCTTGCGTGCAATTTCTACTTCATCTAGATCTGTCGGCGCCGTCCCATCCATAACACGTCCTAGACGGCTGACGGCGCCAGCATCAAAGAGCATTCCCGCCACTAGCGAGGTTTTGCCTGCCTGCCCGTGACCAACGATGCCGATATTGCGAATCTCCTGCGTTGCATAGACCTTCATAACTAAAATTAACCTCCAAAACCTGGTGTTAACTCACCGTGTAGATCAATTATTTTATTGAAAATGCGGGAAAAGACGATAATTACACACTTGCTCATGCTTTTCAAGCCGGCTCAACGCAGGTCTAGCATGTCTGAAGTTGTGGTTATTTTAGCGGGGAAAGAGGTAGAAGAGCCATGCGATCGCTAGCCCTATACCGATAAAAGAAGCGAACACTTTCAAACCATAAATGACACGGCTACGCGGTGATGATATCTCAGAATTGATCCCTGCAAAAACAATCGCAACAAAGAGGGCGAAACCGATCATTACTAAGAAATGCATCAGCGTTTCCTCCCTATAGCAATGTCGTAAGCATCCATAATAACAAGGTAGTTGAGCAACCCAGCAGTCCACAAAAAGGCATTGCCATATTCAAAGGTAGCTACCGCTGCTTGTGGCGCACCAAAGCCAATCTGTATGTTAAACCCAGCATAGAGTAGATAACAGACAAAATAGGCAAGCCCTATACCCACATCAGCAAAACTATGAAAGATAAGTAGGGGATCTTCACGTGTTGGATAGAAGAGATGACCCTTCATTAATAGGCCAAGCACAAACATTGTGAAGATTGCCACGGCAAAGATAAGCCCACGCCGCCAGCGCCCTAACACTAAATGACCTAGACCCGGTATACAGTAAGCCAGTGTGCAAGCCAGCATCATCTTGCTGGGTGGCACCGCCTCACCTGGCCGTACCTGCTCAGCTGGAGTTACCCCAGCTTCGACCTTTATCACTCGATCTGTCGACTCTTCCCTACTACTCAATAATGCGCTCCTGTCAGATGCAATTTTTACGGACAGAATAGATAATTTTGAAATGGAACCGCGCGCCTGTCAAGCAAGGCAGTAACACCTTGAGCCATCTATTTGTCAGTATCAAAATATTTGCCAGTAATTGCTCGTAGTCGCTCCTTAGCTTCGCCTGAGATTGCTTGAGGTGCAGTGAGAATCGCATGCTGTAGAGCTGCACCACACTTACAAGTGCGTGTGCGGTCTGCTAAGCTTGCTACTGCGGCGCGTAGCAACTTCTGTGCATTTAGCGAATTCTGGGTCAAATACTGAATTACCATGTCTACTGTGACAGCATCATGACCTTCATGCCAACAATCATAGTCAGTGACAAGTGCAATTGTGCAATAGCAAATCTCAGCCTCACGCGCCAATTTTGCCTCTTGCAGATTTGTCATGCCAATCACATCCATCCCCCAAGAACGGTAGACATGTGATTCGGCACGGGTTGAAAAGGCAGGCCCTTCCATACATAAGTAGGTACCGCCACTATGTATACGTACGTCTGGCAATGCCGTCTGGCCAACTTCTGCAACCACTGCGCAAAGCTCTTTACAGACGGGATCGGCAAAGGTTATGTGTGCTACTAGACCATTACCAAAAAAGCTTGATACACGTCCACGGGTGCGATCAAAGAACTGATCAGGAATGACAATATCAAGAGGATGATACTCTTCCTTAAGCGAGCCAACCGCAGAGGCAGAGAGAATGCGTTCAACGCCAAGCTTCTTCATTGCATAAATATTGGCACGAAATGGTAACTCTGTAGGCATCAACTTATGTCCACGCCCATGACGGGCAAGAAAAGCCACTCGTACACCTTCCAATGTACCAATAATGAAATTATCTGAAGGCAGTCCAAAAGGTGTTTCTACGCTCACTTCTTCAACTTCCGTCAGTCCTTCCATCTGGTACAGTCCACTACCACCAATTACTCCTATTTTTGCCTCTCCCATTTTGCTCTGTTCTCTCCTAGATAAAATAGTTTAAACGGATACGGCGCGGTATTTGCCAGTCGATTCTATAATCCTACCCATAGGTATCTGTGCGTCATGTTCAAAGATACAGATCCAACCCTGCTGGGCTGCTTGTGGAATCAACCTCTTCTTCTGCTCAATAAGCTCTACTGGATATAGGTCATAGCCCATCACCCAAGCGAGCGGTAGATGTGCCGTTGTAGGAACAATATCGGCAAAGAAAACGGCGGTTTCGCCCTGGGAATCGATACGCACTAGTTGTGTGTCTAGGTTATGACCAGGCACTCGGAAGACTCTTACGCCTGGAACAATCTCTTGATCACCTTCAATCAACTGCAATTGTTTACTGGCAACTAATGGCTGCCAATCTTCTGCTAGATAACTGGCACGATCGCGCTCATGTGGAGAGCAAGCGTGTTCGTATTCGCTGCGCTGCACATAATAGCGCGCCTGTGGAAAGGTTGGCAATGCTTGCTGCTTATCTTCACCGAGTTGTGTATTTCCACCAGCATGATCGAAATGAAGATGTGTATTGATGACAATTGAAATATCTTGCGCAGTTAACCCTAATGCCGCTAATGAGGAGAGCACAGTAGGAGGATGTGAGATGCCATATATCTCACGCTCACGTGCTCCCCACTTATCACCTACCCCAGTATCTATCAGGATATTTTCACTATCAGTGCGTATAAGCAGACAGTTGAGCCCGACGAGAATACGGTTCTTCTCATCGGGCTCAGCAACCTTTTCCCAAACAACCCGCGGCACAACACCAAACATTGCACCCCCATCAAGCCGCAGATTGCCGTCAGAGACTATCTCAAGCTGGAAATTCCCAAGCTTCAAGGCTCAATTACCTACTAGTTCTCTTCCTCTGCATGGCCATGTCCATCACCACTGCCATGAACTCCATCCGATGGTGCCGCACCAGCTCCTTGTGGAATTGGAGCACCAGGAGGCGGAGTAGGCGCTGGAGGAGGAGTAGGCAGTGTAAAATTCTCATCGATCGTGACAAGGTTTTTACCCTTCAGTTCATCTATACGCTTTTGAACCTTCTCTTCCAACTTTCGCTCTTTGATCTCAGTCTTCACTGCCTCATCAAAAGGCGCTACACGCTTTTCATCCATCCTAATAATGTGGTAGCCAAACTGTGTCTCTACTACCTCACTCACCTGGCCTGGCTTGAGTTTGAAGGCAGCATCCTTGAATTCCGGGACATAGCGTACATCACTACGTACAAAGCCTAGGTCGCCGCCTGCCTGTGCGCTACCATCATCAGAGTTATCCTTGGCAAGTTGCTCAAAATTTGCGCCACTTTTAATCTGCTTAAGCAGTTCGTCGGCTTTCTTACGGGCCTCTTCTTTGGTTGCAGGCTTATTGGCCTTAGGCTTCTCACCTTCCTGAGCACCAGCTCGCTGCTCGCGTGTTTCCGGGAACATAATCAGTATATGGCGTAGACGCGACTCTTCGAACTGCTGTGGATGTTCAGTATAATAGCCCTTTAACTCTTCATCATTAACTTGGGTGGTCTGTTGTAGTTCCTGAGCCATACGCCGAGCCAGATAAGAGGCTCGTTGCACCTTCCACATCATCTGGACACCCTTCTCTTCGCCAATTTTCATGCGGTTGGCCCGTTCTACTAGGATCTCAAGTTCAGCATATTGCGATTTAAGACCTTCTAATTGCTCGGGCGGCACAGTCTTGAAACGTGGATTAGCAGCAAGGAATTTATCAAAGGAACCCGGATTATTTTTATAAAATTCATCTACATCTTCTTTCTTAACTTCAATCGCTTTTGGTTGCTCGGCTTGTTTACGTTCACGGAACGTCTGTGCGACAACAAATTTCTCCATTAGGCCAAGTTCAGTCTGCACATCGGGGCGCGAATTTATCCCTACCCGTTCAGCTTCCAGGCTAAGGCTGAAGATTTCTTTAAGCTGATCAACAAGCTGCTTCTTTGCCTCTGGTTGCGATGTTAACATACGCAACTGTTGTGGCGGCATGGTGCTGACCCAGCTCTCAATATCTTCTTTAGTAATATTTACATTGGAAACAGAAGTCGCACGACTCTGCGCTAGCAGTAAGCCGACCCCAAGAAGCAATGCGACAATAATAGTAGCAACTGGCTTAATCAATGTTGATCTCCTTCATTAGGCCCTTTTTTGGACCAATTCTATCAGCACCCCATGAGTGCTTTTGGGATGGACAAAGGCGATGAGGTGGCCGCCTGCGCCGGGACGCGGTTGCTCATCGATAAGTTGCGCCCCAGCCGCTTTGAGCATGGCCAACTGGGCATTAATATCTTCGACTTCAATACAGATGTGATGGATACCCGGCCCCCTCTTTTCTAAAAAGCGTGCTACTGGTGAATCTGCATAGATGGCCTGCAGCAACTCTATACGACTTTCACCAATCGGCAGCATGGCCACTTCCACACCTTGATCTTCCACCACTTCAGTGCCAGCAAGAGGTAGACCTAATTGGTCACGATAGAACTTCAATGCTTCATCAAGTGATTTTACTGCTATGCCGAGATGATCTATTTTCACTTACACTCCTCCGGCATCAGTTTGAGTCTAGCGCAAATCTCCTCGACAATGGAGTAAGGATCGCGGTGCCGAGCAGCAACCTCTTCAGCTAGTCGCATCAGTTCACCAGGCGCAAGCGCACGTGTTTCAACAAGAGCAAGTAAACGCTCCTTGAGCAGCTCTAGAATACGCTGTCGAGCAATACGCTGCTGTCGCTCGGCAAATACCTTACTATTAGTCTGTTGGAACTCTCGGCAACGTAGGATAGCAGTACTTAGCTCATCAATACCGATCGACTGTACTGCCACGGTCTTGATGATAGGTGGCATCCAGCCATCACTACGTATACTGATGGTAAGCAATGTCTCCAGCTCTCGCTCAGTGCGCAATACACCCTCACGATCAGCTTTATTAATGACAAAGAGATCGCCTATCTCCATAATGCCAGCTTTGATTGCCTGTATATCATCACCCATACCAGGCACCAGCACTACCACCGAGACATCAGCAGTCTTAACAATATCAACCTCATCCTGACCTACCCCTACGGTCTCGACGATGATTTTGTCAAAACCAGCAGCATCAAGCACAGCAACTGCATCAGCAGTAGCGCGTGCCAATCCTCCTAGATTGCCACGTGTCGCCATACTACGAATGAAAACATTGGGATCGGTGCTGAGGGCCTGCATACGTATACGGTCACCTAGAATGGCTCCTCCTGAGAAAGGACTGGAAGGATCGACTGCAACAATACCTACCCGTTGATCTACTTGGCGACGATAATGCAGGGCCAGCTTATCGACCAGCGAACTCTTGCCTGCCCCTGGCGCACCTGTAATTCCCACTATCAGGGCTCTACCAGTGTGGGGAAAAAGCGCTTTGAGCAATGACAGTGCACGCTCTGGACGGCTCTCTACAACACTGATAGCGCGCGCAATTGCACGCGCCTCGCCTCGCAAAACTCCTGCTGCTAAATCTTCCACGATCACAACATTTCAACTTTTCTGTCACTAATGCTATCCCTAAACGGAAGGGCAAGAGGACTTAAAAATGCTTCAGGATTTCGCGTGCGATAATCATTCTTTGGACTTCGCTTGTGCCTTCACCAATTGTGCAGATCTTGGAATCCCGCCAGTACTTTTCTGGTGGGTAGTCTTTTGTGAAACCATACCCACCATGTATTTGAACTGACTCCTCTGATACTTTGACAGCAACCTCTGAGGCATAAAGCTTGGCCATTGATGATTCTTTAGTGGTGATCTTACCAGCATCCTTCATTGCCGCAGCACGCAAAGTGAGCAGACGAGCGGCGTCAATCTGCGTCGCCATATCGGCAAGCTTCCATTGGATCGCTTGGTATTCGGAGATTATATGGCCGAAAGCTTGGCGCTGCTTGGCATATTTTACCGCTGCTTCGTAAGCGCCTTGTGCAATACCGACCCCAAGTGCGGCGATCGAGATACGTCCACCATCAAGAATCTTTAATGCATCAACAAAACCCTCGCCAGCGTGGCCAAGCATATTCGATTCTGGCACACGACAATCTTCCAGAATGATAGAGGCCGTATCAGAAGCACGGCAACCGAGTTTGTTCTCTTTCTTGCCACGAATCAAGCCAGTGTGATCACGCTCAACAATAAAGGCCGAGGCGCCATGATTGCCACGACTGCGATCAGTTATTGCAATTACAACATAAGTGTCGGCATAGGTACCATGAGTAGTGAAGTTCTTTGAACCATTAATTACCCAATAACCACCCTCTTTAGTGGCCATGGTACGCATTCCACCCGCATCTGAACCAGAACTTGGCTCAGTGAGCGCCCAGGCGCCCAGATGCTGGCCGCGTGCTAGCGGGACAACATATTTTTCGATCTGTTCCTTACTACCAAACTGAAAAATATGATTAGTGCAGAGCGAGTTATGAGCTGCCACACCCAGCGCAATCGAACCATCAACGCGTGCCAATTCCTCAATAATAGTGGCATAGGAGACATAACCCATTCCGGCGCCGCCTACCTCTTCAGGAAAAAGTACCCCCAATAGATTTAATTGCGCCAGCTTGGGCAACAACTCTTTGGGGAAATGCTGCGCTTCATCCCATTCCATTACATGGGGAGCAATCTCGCCTTCGGCGAATTCGCGCACCGAACGCTTGATCTGAAGCTGCTCTTCCGTCAATTCAAAATTCATAGCGCCTCCGTTAATATTGCGGTTATTGGGAATAATACGGAACTGTGTCAATCAAAAGATGTCATTATAGCGCGAAAGCAGTCAAACGGAAAAGCCAATCAAACAACTTAGTTTATTGAAGATTGACCAACACCTATAGCTACGCTTATGATTAAGGCCAGCAAACCCGGAGTTATGTCAAAGCAGAAATTGGCGAGGGAATGATGGACAATCATTTCTGCTCTGTTTGCAATCGTGACAACAGTCTCTACCGTATCTACAAATGCCCCATGTGCTTCAATCATATTTGCGAGCGCTGTGCGTTTCGACGTATGGGACGAGCCTTCTGCTGTTACAACTGTGCGATCAGCTTTTTACATGGCTGGGAGGAACTACTGCCTGAGACGGAGCAAACCAAGCGACGTTACGCTAAAGCTTAACCCCGGTATTTGAACCGCTAAAGGAGAATTATGGAAAACCTTATACACCGCCCACGCCGTCTGCGTCGCAATGAGAACTTGCGCGCAATCGTGCGAGAGACCAAGCTCACCCCAGAAAACCTGATCTACCCACTCTTTGTCTGTGAAGGCGAAGGGGTGCGGCGCGAGATTAGCTCGATGCCGGCACAGTATAATCTCTCTATTGATGAACTAGTAAAGGAGGCAACTGTAGCAGATAGCTTGGGGGTGCGGACTGTTATTCTTTTTGGTATTCCAGATCATAAAGATGCACACGGCAGTGATGCCTATGCTGAAGACGGCATTGTGCAACGTGCTATACGTGCACTCAAGCGAGAAGTGAAAGATCTGCTAGTATTGGCTGATAACTGTCTATGTGAATATACCGACCATGGCCATTGTGGAGTAGTGCACAATAACGATGTTGCTAATGATCCCACACTTGAGTTATTGGCGCGCACTGCGGTTATGCAGGCACAGGCAGGAGCAGATATTATTGCTCCTTCCAATATGATGGATGGGTTTGTTAGCGCGATTCGTACAGCTCTTGATCGGCAAGGCTTTGATCAGATTCCTATCCTCTCTTATGCTGTGAAATATGCTTCTGCTTTCTATGGGCCTTTCCGTGAGGCAGCAGCCAGTGCACCTCAGTTTGGTGATCGACGTTCCTATCAGATGGATCCTGCTAATGTACGTGAAGCGCTACGTGAGGCAACACTCGATATTGAACAGGGTGCTGATATCCTAATGGTTAAGCCTGCGCTTCCTTATCTAGATGTATTGCGAGCCTTGCGCGAACGTTGCGATCTGCCACTAGCAGCCTATCAAGTGAGTGGTGAGTATGCGATGATTAAAGCTGCCGCACGATTGGGTTGGCTTGATGAGACACGTGTTATGTGGGAGACCTTAACAGCGATAAAACGGGCTGGCGCCGATCTGATTCTTACTTATTACGCCAAGGAGGCAGCGCGACAGTTGGGATAAATCGCCGAGCAGTTCTGGAAACTAATCTGAACTGCTCGCACTCTCTGTCTCTGGCTTCGCCTTAGGTTGGTAATAGAGCATACGACTACAATTCTCACAGATAACGATCTCTTCGCCTCGGCGCACATCACTATAGGCCTGTGGCCTGATCTTCATACGGCAGGCCGAGCATGATCCTTCGATTGCCTCTGCTACAACGATACCATTACGTAAACGTGAGATCCGCTCATAGCGCTCAAAAAGGGATTTGGGAATTGCCTGAATCAATTCCAAGCGTTCATTCTTAATCTTTTCAACATTTTCATTTATCTCTATCAACTCACGCTCACAGGCGCCTATCTCTGCATCGATAACACGACGACGGTTTTCAATCTCTGGTGCATACTTACCTACTTCTGCTTCTAACTGCTCGATCTCTTCGAGTAGTTGTAAAATCTGAGTCTCTAGCTGAGAAGCAGTCTTTTTTGCTGAATCAATCTCACGCAGACAGGTAGTATACTCCTTCTCATTACGGACCTTCATCAGGTCTTCTTTGTACTTCTCGTGATGGCGCTGAGTCTCCTCCAATTCTAACTCTAGGCGACGGCGCTCCTTACGTGCTACTTCCAATTTTTCATTTACTTGTTGATAGGCTGAAGAAAATTCCTGGAAGCGCGCCTCAATACGTTCGCGTTCGACGGGAATCGCGCTAAGCCGCGCTGTGAGTTGCTGAATCTTCAGATCAATCCCTTGTAGGGCAATGAGCTTCTCTAGGTCCTGGCTCACATACACCTCCGAAAAGTATAAAGAACATTATAATCCCAATCTACTTTATTCCTAGTTTACTACAGACAGATTGGCTTCACAACTCATCCACAATATTTATAAACATTTACCTTTCAACTTAGCGCGCGATAGTAGTACAATTTCACTGCCCACAAGCGCATATTTAAGGAAGCTAGGCATGAACAACATTATTAACTTTCCTTCCGGTCGCGTCAGCAAAGCCAAAGGCGAGCAACTGGTGTTGACACGTGCGCAAGAACTGAAAAGACGGTTGATTGATTTCTGCACTAGCCAAAGTTTCCGTGTACAGTTCAATCGTGAGTTTAGGCACTATTTTGGTAAGAATAAGAATATTACTGCAGAGCAACGCAATCACTTCACGGAGTGGTTTGCTTTCGAGTGGATTGCCGATAACGGTCAAGGTGTAATTGATCGCTTTATTCATGAAACTCCAGAACTGACTGCTAAGGAAAGGGCTATGTTGATCGATTGGAAGGAGCCGATCGATGGTGTCTTCAAAGTCAAACGAATAGTG
>JBFLVQ010000055.1:0-25843 GCA_040758525.1 Acidobacteriota bacterium | reverse complement strand
CCCTGGGCGCGCACTCCCCCGCGTTCCTGCGGGTATGATTGTTAGTTACCTAACAATGGTTGCCATTATAGAAAAATATAGACAAAACAGCAACCTGTTTATCGCCCTGTCGGGCAATGGCAGGCTTGACTCCGGACTAAAGCCTCGGAGAATGCGTCTGCCTTTCCGTTCAAATTTCTTAGCGTTGGGGTGGAAGCTGGCTTTCTCTTCCCCAACGCTGCTATCAAACCTCAGCTAACTCTGCTACTATTTTAAACTCTTTTGCAGGTTGAGAATCCGACAAATAAGCGGTATTTTGATTAGCATATAAATCTCAATATTTAGAAAGAGGGTCGCAGGAATTATGATGCGGCTGGCAGTACTCCTTTTACTACTCTTAAGTCTCTCTACAACTACATTTGTGTATGCCCATGGAGGAGAAGATCATGGCGATGAAAAGTCTTTAGCTACTCCCACCAAGGGCAGTAATACTATCGGCGTAGCGCGTGCGGGTGAGATAGAGATATTGCTAAAGCATAGTGAAACTAAACCGAGTGGGGAGACCATCTTTAGTCTCTTTCTTACTAAATTCTCTACTAATGAGTCAGTAAGTGGAGCAAGCGCAAGATTGATATTGGGTCAGCCTGGCACAACTGAGCCTCTACAAGTAGATTTTCTTGCTAGTGCACAGACAGGTATCTATCAAGCTCAACTTAAACTACCTGCCCAAGCCCGCTATCGTGCACAAGTAGATATTAAGTTTAATGATCTACAAGAGCGTATAGAGTTTGGTGAACTATTGCTGAGCCAGCCAACCACTGAGACACAACCAACCAGTACCAAAGGATTGGCATTGCCACTATTAAGTGGGCTTATGCTGCTGATGATAGCAACCTATATTTATCTATTGCGTACCAATACTAGTATAAAAGCCTCTAGGGAGGCAGCCGAGCTTGTAGGTACTGCTCTACGCTAAAACCAGATTGGCAAGGCAATCAGGCGGCCTGCTTCTGCTTTGGGGTAGGTGAAGTGGTCTGATAGTGTTCTGTTTCGATATTACGTAATCCCAACCACCATTGATCTTGTGCTGCATTAACCGACTCCGCGCCCATTAGCATAAGCGTTTCTCGTACTAGCGCAGCCCGTTCTTCGCTATTGGCAAGCATAATTACAATACTACGCTGTTGTGCGATGGCGTCTTGATAGAGAAAAAGATCGTCGTGTGGTACGCCTGTGCTGGTAACGTTTTCGATGCCGCCAAAGATCTTTCCCCCTAGCCATAATCCCAATGCACAGGTGAGGATAATACCAGTGGCAACCAGTATACTAATACCAGGAAATTGGTAGCTGGCCCAGATATAGCTACCTAAATGGGTGGCACCTGCTAACCCTATTGCGGCGCCGACTACCGCACCAATCACTTTACCTACACCAGTCTCTTCGGCATCTTCGGTAGGCACTAGGGCAGTTAACTCTTTTGCTGTTTCGGGTGTAAGTATACGTATCTGTTCGGCTGGCGTCTTCTGTTCCAACAAGTGTTGTGCGGCACGCTGAGCTTCATCGGGAGTGCGAAAAATTCCCACAATTGATCTCATATATATACTCCTAATCAAAAGATAGATTGTTAGCCAGCTTCTACATTAAGTATTCAAACAGACTGTTCCGATCTTTCCAGCAGATCGTAGGTCTGTGCGATTTAGGTACTAATTTAAAACATCAATTTCTGTGCCGAATAGCGCTTTTAATCAGAAAGCTTTTTGCTGCTAGACAGACCTTTGGTGAGCTTTTAAGCACCGCTAGAAAGTCACAATAATCTCGCTAATCCATTAGCGGTAAATGGGTAGAAGTTGTGGACAGTAGTTGCCATTTAGAGAAAATTGGTATATATTTTCCACGCTCGTAGGGGTATTGTGGAATTTTCCGAAAAATGGAATCCGTAGGATTCATCAGACAGCTCGTGCCGTATACCGAGAATTCAGCAATGCAAGTAGCATCACAGGTAAATTGTGGCTGGGTCTTGAGACATCAATCATCAGCAACTTTTACGCTGGTGACATCAGTTCTTTTATATAAGTTTTTATATACAATTATTCAATTCCTAGCCACCATGTCGTCCACACTGTTTATTCATAAAACTCAGTTGTGGATACCGCTTATTGATGCTTGCCAACACGCCCGCGCCGATTATCCGATAGGTGATAGGGTTATATGCCGATCCTCGGTTTTTCATTGGCATCGAGCAGGGAGACCTCCAGATGAGTGACAAAGTAGAACCTACTGTTGAAGACGAGAAGATCGTCAAGGAGGGGTCGGCAGAAAAACCGCCCGTAACGGAGAAAGCAACAACAGAAAAAGCAACAGCAGAGAAAACAGCCAAACCGGTTATAGAAAAGGCTGCCACAGAAAAAGCGGCGGCTGAGAAATCAGTAACCGAGAAACCGGCTGTCGAGAAGTCTACTGAGAAGCCAGCCGCAGAAAAGGCTGGCACGGAAAAAACAGCAGAAAAGCCAGCGGCAGAAAAACCTGTTGTAGAGAAGCCGGCTGCCGCTAAAGCAGCGGTAGAAAAGGCTGCTGCTGCCAAGCCAGCGGCTAAACCAGCAGCGGCTGCGGCAACTGCTACAGCCAAACGTACTGCTGCTGCAGTTGAGAGTAAACCTGTTGAGGAACACCTAATTACGCGTCGGCGCATTGTATGGACATCAGTGGTGGCATTCGTATCTACGATCTCCCTCATGTGCTTGCGGTTCTTTTTACCACGAACCCTCTTTGAGCCGAGCACCGTCTTCCGTATTGGCTATCCATCCGATTTTGGTATTGGTGTTGATACCAAGTTTCAATCTCAATACCGTATCTGGGTTGTTCGTAATGCGGAGCGGCTGTTTGTCATCTATGCACGGTGCACACATTTAGGATGCACACCCGACTGGAAAGGGGGCGAAAATAAATTCAAGTGCCCCTGCCATGGAAGTGGCTTTGACAACGAAGGGATCAACTTCGAAGGACCAGCGCCACGTCCATTGGATCGAGCCAAAGTCGAACTGGATGCAGAAGGCCAAATTGTTGTTGATATAAATAAGCTCTATCAATGGCCAAAAGGCGCTCCTACTCAGTTTGACGATGCGGGTTCATATTTGAAGGTGTAAACCGGACAAAAATAAATATTAAGTTTTACTGATTGCTCTTGGGTACGATCATCTGCCGAGTTATTTGAGTGCTCTGGCAGGGCTTTCAAAGGCTCTCTTGTGTCGGTCTGCGGTCAAGATATCGTGGGCCGTAGCAGGGAGATTCTTGGCCGTAGTCCAAAAGAGGATTCCCTAGGCCTGTCGATCGACAGGCAAGTATTAACTTTGGGCGAGTCAATTGAGAGGTACTGCTACCGTTATTGCAGGAGAAATACCATGGAACCGGACAAGACCAGTTTAGAGAAAAAAGAGACTAAGGTTGTGGAAACCAAGCCTAAGGAACCGGTTACGTTTATGGACCGGCTGCAAGTGGTAAAGGAGACAACGTCTCCAGAAGTCTTAAAGGGCAAGATACAGGAAGATATTGACGCGATTAAAGAGCCACAGAAGACACAACTGTGGAAGTCTATCTTTCGTGTTAAACATGATGAGACACCCCGTTCACGTTCTCTAGGGGTACTTAGTAATGTCTTCCTACACCTGCATCCTGCCCGTATTAACCGTGATGCTGTACGTTACGATTACACTTGGGGAATGGGTGGCATTACTTTCTATCTCTTTATTGTGCTCACAATCACGGGTGCATTGCTAATGTTCTATTATCACCCCACGAAAGTACAGGCATTCCGAGATATCCTCTACTTAGAGCATGACGTTCCCTTTGGCAAGCTGTTACGCAATATGCATCGCTGGGCAGCACACTTAATGATTATCACAGTATGGCTACATATGTTCCGGGTCTTTCTCACCGGCTCATACAAAAAACCGCGCGAGTTTAACTGGGCGGTAGGTGTGATTCTGCTTGTGCTAACCATGCTTCTCTCATTTACTGGTTATCTACTACCTGATGATCAGTTAGGTTTTTGGGCGGTAACAGTAGGTACAAACATGGCACGTGCTACACCGCTATTTGGCCATGAGGGTCCATTTGGACCAGAGCTAGGTATGACGCCTTATAACGATATACGCTTTGGGTTACTGGGTGGCTCGATAGTAGATGCCAATGCGCTACTGCGCTCTTACATCTGGCACTGTATTGCCATCCCGCTGATTGCCAGTGTCTTTATGGCAGTGCACTTCTGGCGTGTGCGTAAAGATGGCGGCATCTCTGGCCCCTCGCCGGTCGTGCTAGAGACAGAGATTAAGGCAGAGAAGAAACGTTGACAACTTTGAGATTCATTTGATCTGTTAGTGAGGAGGCATTATGGATTGGCAGCAAATAATTGCCATCACTGCGGCACCAGATAATATTCCTATTGTCGCAATGCTCTTTCTAATTCCTTTTTATACCTGGTATGGGCTGCGTCAAGCACGTGCTAATGATCGTCTGATTGAACAGCTACAAGTTAATCCAGAGATGGCTAAGACACATCACCGCAAAACTCAACCTTGGCGTCCAGGCTGGTTGCGAGAGGTACATGTCTGGCCTTACCTGTTGCGGGTAGAGTTTCTTGCCGCAATTATTGTTACGGCGATCTTAATGGTCTGGTCGATCACCTTAGATGCGCCCTTAGAAGAGCCCGCCAACCCTACGCTAACTATGAACCCCTCGAAAGCGCCTTGGTACTTTCTAGGATTACAGGAGATGTTGGTCTATTTTGATCCCTGGATTGCTGGTGTGGTCATGCCAGGATTGATTATTGTAGGGTTGATGGTAATCCCCTATATCGATACCAACCCCCTAGGCAATGGCTACTATACGATAAAACAGCGGAAATTTGCGCTGGGCGCATTCTGTTTCGGGTTTCTCATTCTCTGGATAGTCATTATTGTCATTGGTACGTTTATACGTGGACCAGGTTGGATGTGGTTCTGGCCTGGTATGACTTGGGATCACACTCGTGTGGTCTTTGAAGTGAATAGAGACCTTCCTGATCTATTCAATATCACCAGCGCTTTGGGCAAAGGGATCTTTGGTGCCATCGTAGTAGGCGCTTATTATGTGCTGGCGGGTGGTTTCGTACATATGCTGGTCACTTGGAACAATTTCAATCGCAAGATCTATGAGCGGATGACGTTCTTGCAGTACATGACGATGCAGTTCTTTTTGACAACAATGTTGAGTCTCCCGATTAAGATGATTCTCAAGATTGTCTTCCGTATCAAGTATGTTTGGATCACACCCTGGTTCAACATTTAACACCACTCTATTAAGTTTCCTGGAGGTTTTTTGTGGCTGACGCAACTAACGACCCGATCATTGAAAGCAAGAGTGAGCCGGATCCCATTGTGGATAGATCTATGAGTAGTGCGCTACTCATCAGTTCATTGGTGTTGATAGCGACACTCGGCTGGGCGCTCTATGATGAAGTTTTAGGATTGCGCCCTTGGAAGCGCGTACAGGCGCGCTTTGTGGATAACTACAAAAAATACCTCAAAATGCAGTTAAAGCCGAGCCAGACCGATGAACAGAAGATCAAAGAATCCCCTGAATACCAGCAACTAGAGGCAGAAGTAAAGAGTGTCGAGGCAACCATTAAGACGCGTAGTGATGAGATAGACAAAGAGAACAAAAAACTCGATTCAGAACTCAGCATCATTACTGCCGTAATGCAGGAGCCGCGTAGCAAGATTGCCGCACTTACCTATGAACTTGAACATGTCAGCGAGAGCAGTAAGAAGAGCTATCAGAGCGAGATTGATGAGGCTCGTAAAGGCCCTTATGAGATAAAACTGCCTGGTGTAGATGGCAAAGTCAGTTACACTCGATTGGAAGAGCTCTTCAGTGAACGTAAGCGGCGTAAGGCAGAATTATCTGCTGAACTTACTGAGCTCACCAAACCTGTTACTGAGCTACGTAAGAAGCGTGATCAGTATGTACAGGACAATCTTGCCAGTCTTTCTAGACAGCAGATTGATGGTTTGATTCGTAAGATGGACACTTTCACTTACGAGATTAAACAGATCAACGTAGCAGGAGCAGAGTTGGTCGATCGTTGTACCTCTTGTCACTTAGGTATACGTGAACCATTGACACTAACTCCAGCAGGATTGAGGCGAGTATTGAAACGCCAACCAACTAAATCCGAGGTCGCTGCTTTTATTAGCCACCCTAACAAAGAACTACTACAAAAGCATGATCCAGACCGTTTTGGCTGCTCACCTTGCCATGGTGGCAATGGTCGCGCTACCTCAAGTACTGATAAGGCGCATGGTCTTAACAAACACTGGTTGTGGCCACTCTACGAAAAGAAGAACATCGAAGCAGGTTGTCAGCAATGCCATGCTAAAGACTTGGTGCTAGCCGGCGCAGAAGTGCTTAATCAGGGTAAAGAGTTATATCAAGAGAAAGGCTGTGTGGGTTGTCATCGCTATGAAGGCTTTGATCGTGAAACTGACTCTCTCTTTAATGCGCGACTAACGACTAGCAGTCTGGAGAAGGATCGCGAAGCCAAGTTACGTGAGATTACCCGTACTAGTAAAGCTGCTGACACTGCTAAGAGTAATGAAGAGGCACAAAGCCTCAATGCCCAAGTCAATAGCCTGCGTGTAAGGATCTCCCAGATCGATTCTAAGCTTGATGAGTTGCGTATACAGACCAAGCATCTAATGCAGGATCAGAAGAAGATTGGTCCAAATCTTAAAGAGATCCGCTATAAGTTACGCAAGGAATGGATTCCTGTCTGGCTAAAGGATAACTTTGATTTCCGTCCTACCACCAAGATGCCACGCTTCCGTTTGATGCCGGATGAGATTGAAGCAATATCGGCTTTTATCTGGCAGAGTGCTTTACAAGGTGATCAACTGGTTCAACAATCACAAGGCGATGCTACTAAAGGCAAAGAGGCATTTGAGACACGTGGCTGTTTAGCCTGTCATTCGATTGGTGAAGATAAGAACATACAAGGTAATGATTTTGCTGCTAACCTCTCACGTTTGGGCGAAAAGGCCAATTATGATTATATTGTGCGTTGGGTACATAACCCGCGTGAGCGCACTCGCCCTTACTGTCCCAAAGAGAAGCGTGATATTGGTCCAGAAGATTATGCTAAGAAGGGCCTTCCTTATACCTTTGATCTAGGTAACTCACGCTGTCCTAATGATGGCACCGAATTACAGGTGCAGCAGATGACGGTAATGCCTAGTCTGCGCCTCTCTGATCAAGAATCACGTGATATTGCCAGCTATCTAATGACACTTAAACGCAATGGTGCTCAGTATCCCAGTGCTGAGCAGGTTGCTTTTATGGATGATCAGAAACTTAAGAGCAAGGGACTGGCACTAGTTAAGAACTATGGCTGTGCTAGCTGCCATGAAATTAGTGGTTTGGAAGAAGAAGCCCGTATCGGTACAGAGCTGACTGATGAAGGTGTTAAACCGATCGAGCGACTCGATTTTGGACTACTTGAGCATGATTTCAAAAAAGAAGGGAAGTACAAACATAAGTACTTCTTTGAAAATAAGATTGATGATCCAGCCATCTTTGATAAAGGAAAAGAGAAAGCGCCCCAGGATCGGCTTAAGATGCCTGAGCCAAATATGAATAAAGATGAGATCAATGCGCTTACTACTTTTCTACTAGGCAGTGTCGGTAAGACGGCTTCAATACCATCACCATACTTCTACACACCTACCGATCAGCGTCGTGATATTCAAGAAGGCTGGTGGGTGATCAAGAAGTACAACTGTGTTGGCTGCCATAATGTTGCCGCCGGACAACTATCTGGATTGCAATTGAATGTGCCACGTTATCAGGATCCAGATTGGAAAGAGCAGTTGCCGCCCCCAATTACTACTGAGGGCGCGCGTGTTGATCCCAATTGGCTGATGCGCTTCCTCTCTGATCCTTCACTTGCCAATAAGCTTAACCAAGCGGCTGGAGCAGCCGCTGCTGCCACACCCGTTAACGGTGCTAATGGTACAAACGGGGCAAAACCCGCAACTGCAGCGCCATTAAAAGCGGTGGGAGCAGATCGCAATGGTGTACGTCCGTATCTTGTTGCACGTATGCCAACCTTTAACTTCTCACCTAATGAACTACGAGTTTTGGTGAAGTTTTTTGAGGCTGTTTCAGCACAGTCTCAACCTTATATTCCAACTCAACTAGAAGTGCTCAGCGAGCAGGAGCGCACCTTAGCGCGTCAACTCTTTACTTCACCAGGCGCGCCTTGCTTGAAGTGCCATATCACAGATGATAGGGAGACCAAAGGCAAGAATGCTCCCAATTTCTTGATTGCTGGCGAACGCTTAAAGCCGGGTTGGACTGGCCGCTGGTTGATCGATCCACAGTTGATCAGTCCAGGTACGGCAATGCCTTCTAATCTCTTCAAACATGAAGGCGAGCGTTGGGTCTTTAATGGCACACTGCCTGCAGGCTTTAATGCTTATACAAAAGACCATGTCGATCTACTGGTTCGTTATATGTTCCAGTTTACTCCAGAAGAGCAGCGTAGATTGGCTGGTAGTGGTGGTGGCGCAGCTACTGGGCCAAGACCACCTCAACCACCAAATCTCAGCAGTAGGAACCGTTATCGACCAGAGCAGATGATAGTGCGATCGCGTGGTATCGCCGTTACGCACTAAATAAAATAATATGTAACTCTCTTTTATCTTGATAGGTAGAGGTAACTAGCAATGTTAAGTAAGTATAAAATATTTGTGCTGCTATTAGCACTGATGCTGACCATTGGCGCGGTCAGTTGTAGTGATGACGAGGATGCCCCAGAAGGCGATGATCTAGGTACTGAGGAGAATGGTGATGATAATCCTGGTACCAAACCACCATTCACTCCACCAACTGATCCAGCCACGATCACTGGAGTAATAAAATTTGAGGGCGCCCCGCCTAAACCAAAACCAATCTCAATGGACGCAGATGGTTATTGTCTGCAAAACAATCCTAATGCCACTGCTGAGTCTTTGGTTGTAAATGATGGCAAATTGGCCAATGTGATTGTCTATGTAAAGGAAGGTCCTGTTACCAAGAACAGTTTTCCTAAGCCGGCGGAAGCTGCCACACTAGATCAGAAGAACTGTCAGTACACTCCTCATGTTGTATCATTTATGATACAGCAGGACTTCAAGGTGCTTAACTCCGACAATACCAATCACAATGTGCATCCATTGCCAAAAACCAATAAGGAGTGGAATGAGTCACAATCGCCTAAGGGCGATCCAATTGTAAAGACATTTCCTAGACAGGAGGTTATTCCAGTCAAATGCAATATTCATCCCTGGATGAAGGCTTATCTAGGTGTCTTTGATCATCCTTTCCATACAGTTTCAAAGGCGGATGGCAGTTTTGAGATCAAAGGTTTGCCGCCTGGTGACTATACCATTGAAGCTTGGCATGAAACACTGCCCGCACAGACTCAGAAGGTTACTGTAGCGGCAAAAGATGCTAAGACAGTTGAGTTCACTTTCAAAGCTGAAGCAGCTTACCGTACACCTGAACAGAATGGTGTCAAGCTAGGTGCTGCGCTTTTACTAGATTGTTGTCAGCATTGAAGGGGCTAGCACTAACTAGGGGGATTTTCTGAAAGGTTAAGAGTACGGCTATGGTATTATTGCCGTACTCACCATCAATTTATGGAACTGCTTTTCTACATAGTTCTTTACTTTACCATTGCCGCTTTCGTGGTAGTACAGGTTGCACGTTATTATTCAGGTTTCCGTTCCCGCTACCAAGACCGCGAAAAGGTGGAATTCAGCAATAAGACCTGGGAAGGGATCTGGACTGCGATTCCAGCAGCTATCCTGCTGGCACTAATACTGCTCATATGACTAAGCAAGCTTTAAATGTTCGTTAAGGAGATACGTAATGGCTGCGTTGATGGCGTTCCTCATCTGGATCACGACGATTGTAATAGTAGTACTATTTTCTCTTAGTAGATGGGACTTTCCCCAATTGATCTCTCAATATATTGGGATCGATACGCAGTTCTATCGCACCTTAATTGTGGTTGGTATTGCTTTTGTCGGCTCCCACCTGGCGCTTGGTTGGTACATATTCAAATATGGCAAAGGTGGTACTAAAGCGCTCTACTCACATGGTAACACTAAAGTAGAGGTTGGCTTCACAGCTCTTACTGCAGTTGTCTTCATTATCACGGCCTTTCTTGGTCAACGTACTTGGTACAATCTACATATCAATGATGCGCCTGCCGATGCGATCCAGATAGAGGTAACAGGACAGCAGTTTGCCTGGAGCTTTCGTTATCCTGGACCAGATGGAAAATTTGGTGAGACCAAACCAGAATTGATTAAAGATCCAGATAACTTGGTAGGAATCGATCCTAACGACCCGGCAGGCAAAGATGATATTCAAAATGGTGGTAGAATGGTTGTCCCAGTAAATCGCCCTGTGAAACTTATTTTGCGTTCCAAAGATGTAACCCATAACTTCTTTGTCCCGCAACTACGCTTCAAGCAGGATACTGTGCCAGGAATGAAGATCAATGTGCATTTTATTGCCAATAAAGTAGGTGAGTATGAGATTGCTTGTTCTGAATTATGTGGACTTGGCCATTACAAGATGAGAGCGGTGTTTGAAGTTAAGGAGTATCAGGACTACCAGAAATGGTTAGAGAAGCTATCGGGCCAGTAATGATGGTGCCGTATCCCAAGGGTAAGTTAACCGAATCCTTTTCCTTTCTGAGGAAAGATATTTTAGAGGGAGAGATAAGCTGTGGCAGAAACAGGTATCGTTCATAGCGAGGTAGAGGCAGGCGCTCATGTTCATGTACATGAGGCGCCCACAGGATTTATTCGCAGATATATCTTCAGTCTTGATCACAAGGTGATAGGTATTCAGTACTATTTCCTTGCGCTCTTCTCGGTCTTTCTGGGAATGTTCCTGTCGTTTATGATGCGTGTGCGATTGGCTTGGCCAACTGCGGAATGGCCCTCTTTCCTGGTCTCCCTGATGCCGGTTGGCCTCAAGGGTGGCACAATGACGCCAGAGTTCTATCTTGCACTAATGACCATGCATGGCACGATAATGGTGTTTTTCGTGCTGACTACGGCACCGCAAGGTGGCTTTGGTAATTACATCTTGCCAATACAGGTAGGCGCTCTTGATATGGCCTTCCCGGTACTTAATGCCATGTCTTTTTGGACCACCTTTGTTGCATTGATAGTTATGGTAGCAGCCTTTTTCGTGGAGGGCGGCGCGCCGGTTTCTGGATGGACCGGTTATCCTCCTCTCAGCGTGGTAGGGGATGCTCCAGTAGGTATGGGGTTGCCGCTTTGGGTGTTAAGTATTGCGCTATTTTGTGCCGCATCTTTAATGGGAGCACTCAATTTTATTGTTACTTTGCTTAATCTGCGTACCAAAGGTATGAGTCTAATGCGATTGCCGCTTACCTGTTGGACCTGGTTTACTACGGCAATTCTTTCCCTACTCTCCTTTCCGGTACTGCTTGCTGCTGGTGTGTTGCTACTACTAGATCGTTTAGGCGGTACAAGTTTCTTTATCCCGGCAGGCTTGGTAGTAAGCGATAAGGTTCTTACCAAATACAATGGTGGTTCACCATTACTATGGCAACATCTCTTCTGGTTCTTTGGTCACCCAGAGGTCTATATCGCGATTCTACCTGGTATGGGTGTTACTTCGCATGTGCTCTCGACCTTCTCACGTAAGCCAGTGTTTGGTTATCGCGCAATGGTCTTTGCTATGGTAGCGATCGGTCTACTAGGATTTTTCGTTTGGGGACATCATATGTTTATCAGTGGTATGAGCCCTTACACTGGTATGGCTTTCTCACTGCTTACTCTCACCATTGGAGTACCATCAGCGATTAAAACATTTAACTGGCTAGGTACACTATGGGGTGGGCGAATACAGTTTACTACACCTATGCTCTTCTCGATCGGATTTGTTTCACTCTTTATTACTGGTGGACTAGGGGGACTATTTCTAGGACAGACATCGGTAGATCTATACCTGCATGATACCTACTTCGTAGTTGGCCACTTCCACTTGATTATGGGTGTGGCGGCGATCTTTGGTATCTTCACAGGCAGCTATTTCTGGTTTCCCAAGATGTTTGGTCGTATGATGAATGAATCTTTGGGTAAGCTTCACTTCTTTATCACTTTTATAGGTGTTTATGCGATCTTTCTGCCTATGCACTTCCTAGGTATGATAGCCAATCCTAGACGCTATGCCCAAATGACAGAGTTTACTTATTTGGCATCCAGTATACCAGTTCATAAAGTGATCTCAGTAGCGGCTTTCATTACTATGGGAGCGCAAGTTATCTTTCTTATCAACCTCTTCTGGAGTCTGTTTAAGGGACCGAAAGCAGGTGCTAATCCTTGGAAAGCAACCTCACTTGAGTGGACGGTTTCATCTCCGCCACCATTTGATAATTTTGCTGGTAAACTACCAGTAGTAAATCATGGTCCATATGAGTTTAGTGTTCCAGGCGCTCCAGAAGATTACACAATGCAGACCGATCCGCCCTTAGCGGGGTCTGATGGTAAAGAGAAACATTAAGGAATTAAGGAATGGCAACTACATTTACGACTCCAGAACCAGTTGTCCAAACACCTTTGCTGCCTGGCGATGGTGGTAATGGTTTCCACAATAATGGTGGTGGCAACAATGGAGACCGGCGTCCATCTACATCAGATAATGATAAGAAGTATCACCTTGCCATATGGTTCTTGATGGCTTCGATCACAATGATGTTTATGGGCTTCAGCAGTGCTTACATCATTCGTCAGGGATTTGCCCCAGATTGGCAAGCCCTCGGAGTGCCTTCAGCATTATTGGCAAGCACAGTTGCGCTGATTATCAGCAGTCTTACGCTGGAACTGGCACGTAGAGCGTTGAAGCAAGGAAAAGGGAGCGTCTTTAAGCAATGGCTAGCAGCAACTGCATTGCTGGGAGTAGGATTTCTTATTGGACAAGTGTTAGCCTGCCAGCAATTGATGGCTAAAGGTATTTATCTAAGCACCAATCCACATAGCTCTTTCTTCTACCTGCTCACCATTGTGCATGGATTGCACTTACTAGGTGGGTTGATAGCAATGTCTTATGTTGTTATAGGCGCTTGGCGTAATCGTTTTGCTCCAGGGCGGCAAGTGGCAGTTGATGTCACTTCGCTATATTGGCACTTTATGGATCTGCTCTGGATTTATCTCTTCTTACTGCTCTTTGTTTGGAGGTAGGGATGGCTCATGCAAATGAAGGAATACTAGCAGGATGGAGTGGCGGTGCATTCCCTTACGCGATCAGCTCAAAGAAACTAGGGATGTGGCTCTTCATCATTTCTGACACATTTACTTTTGCCGCGTTGCTAATTGCATATAGCTATGTACGGTTCTCTACACCGAACTGGCCGACCCCTTTTAATGCTGGTAGTATCGGGTTTGCTAGTATCATGACATTCTTTCTGCTCTCTAGCAGTTTGACTATGGTGATGGCTGTACAGGCGGCAGAACGTAAGGATACACTCTGGACGGTACTTTGGATAATGGCAACAATGTTGGGTGGTCTCGCCTTTGTCGTGTTACACAGCATAGAATGGCGTGGACTGATCATGCACGAGCATGTCAAGCTCTTTAAGAATGAATGGGGTGTACCACTCTTTGGGGCAACCTTCTTCGGTATTACTGGACTACACATGATGCACGTAATCAGTGGTGTGATCTATTTAGGCGTGGTTGCCTCCAATGTAGTAAGAAAGAGAGCAACACATGATGATGTTGAGATTGTAGGACTTTACTGGCACTTTGTAGATCTGGTCTGGATGTTTGTCTTCCCTATGATCTATCTACTCTCAGTGAATCTGAGTGCAAAACATTAATCGGCGTGAAGGAGGAACAATGGCCAATAAAGGTCCACAAAAAGAGGGTCTGATCTTAAATGGTATCTGCTTGTTGCTTTCACTAGCATCATTGGTAATTGCGGTGATGTCACCAATCACAGGTGGAATTAGTATTGATACTCTCTTTGTTAGCGTGGTTGGATTGACCCTGGCAGCGATCTTCGCGCTCAATCCAGTACTCACTTTGGGTGGTGGTGTGCTCAAAGAGTTGATGGCATCGGTAAGCGCAACTCAAGGTGAGGCCGGACCCGCACAAAATCATAAGGTCTATTATATGGTTTGGGGTGGGTTACTCACTCTTACCGTTATTGAGATCGGACTGATCTTCCCGCAACTGAATACTGGCACAATGTTGATGATACTGATCTCGTTGTCTGGCATTAAGTCGGCATTGATTATGTACTATTTCATGCACTTAAAGTTTGAACGTAAGAGTCTACGACGCACCTTGTTGCCGATCACAATCGTGTTGCTAATGCTATTTGCGATCTTCTTCCCAGATAGTTATCGTTCGGGAAAATTGAGAACCTACAGTCCCAGCAAACCAAAAGCTGAGAAAGCAACCGAGAAATAATCTAGTCAACCAGTAGGAAGAAGAATTATGCAGACTAGACTTTGGATGAAATGGTTATCGTTGATAAGCTTACTAAGTCTGTTTTTGCTTACTGCAGAGAATCTGGTTTGGGCACAGGGCTGTCCTATGTGCAAAAACTCGATCGCAGGCGCATCAAATAGCGCTGAATTAGCAGCTAAATTTAATGATGGTGTATTGATCTTACTGATTCCTGTAATGGCATTATTCACTACCATCATAGTAGTGGCCTATCGTAATCGCCATGCGTAAAGTTGGGAAAAAGTTGGGAAACTGGTTGTATGTTGCCGAATAGTGTAGAACAAGAGACAGAGTTACCTAGTATGGTAATTCCCAAGGTTGCTTTATTAGCTACTACCCCTTCAATACCTGCACGCACTGAGTCTAGCTCCTGGCTAGCTGCTTACTTAGAACTTACCAAACCTCGTATTCTCATTCTTATTCTATTAATCTCGATCGCAGGATTCTGTTTGGCAACAGAGGGTTCAGTAGATCGTCTGCAACTGTTACATATGAGTATAGGAATTGGATTATTGGCAGCAGGTCTAGGCGCCTTAAACCAATTCTTTGAGCGAGAGATCGATGCTGTCATGCGACGTACAGAACGGCGACCGCTGCCGTCTGGCCGTATTACTCCAGCCAAAGCATTGTTGTTTGGTATTCTTGCCGCCGTGGGTGGAATTGCCTATCTGGCTCTGCTGGTTAATCCTCTTAGTGCTATTCTAGGCATTGTTACATTAGCCGGCTACCTCTTCTTATATACTCCACTTAAACGTATATCAACATTGAGTACAGTAGTTGGAGCACTACCTGGGGCAATGCCTCCATTGATCGGTTGGACTGCGGCACGTGGTGAGATTACGGTTGAAGCTAGTATTCTCTTTCTAATTATGTTTCTCTGGCAGTTTCCACATTTTTTAGCAATCGCTTGGATGTATCGTGAAGACTATGCTCGTGCTGGTATCTGTATGTTACCGATTATAGAGTCAGAAGGAAGAGTGACAGGACAGCAAGTTGTCCTATATGCGCTTGCGTTGCTACCAGTGAGCCTGCTGCCCAGTATGATTGGGCTGGCAGGTGTCAACTATTTCTTTGGCGCTTTAATACTCAGTCTAGTCTATCTATATTTTAGTGTGCGAGTCGCAGTTGTACGTTCGCGCTTACAGGCTAAGCGTCTGTTACAGGCTTCTGTCCTCTACCTACCTTTGCTCTTTGTGCTTATGTTGTTAGATAAATTGGCGAAGTAAAGATTTTTCTTAATGCCCAAAAGTATCACTGATATAGAAGTAGAAAATCTTAAACATAACTACGGCAATCGTGTGGCGTTGGCAGGATTGACCTTTAAGGTAGAAGCGGGGGAGATCTTTGGCCTGTTAGGGCCAAATGGAGGCGGCAAAACCACTGTCTTTCGTATACTCTCGACACTGCTTACACCTACAGCAGGGAGTGTAAAAGTTTTTGGTATTGATCTTACTACGGCACCACGCCTGGTAAGACAACGTATAGGAGTTGTCTTTCAATCTCAGAGTCTAGATATTAAACTTAGTGTGTTAGAGAATCTGCGGCATCAGGGTCATCTTTATGGACTATTAGGAGAGCGGTTAAATAGACGTATTGACGAGATGCTAGCACAGATGGGATTGAGCGAGCGAGCCAAGGATTTGGTAGAAAAACTCTCTGGAGGATTACGCCAACGTGTTGAGTTGGCTAAAGCCTTTCTACATCGCCCAGAGTTATTATTACTAGATGAGCCTACTACTGGGCTTGATCCAGGTGCACGGCGTGATTTCTGGAATTACTTGCTGGCGCTCAGAGAGCGTGAGCAAGTGACCATTCTACTTACTACACATTTTATGGAAGAAGCAGAAAGGTGTGATCAGTTAGCCATCCTAGATCAGGGTAAGATGGTGGTAATCGATTCTCCTAGTAGATTAAAAGCTCAGATTGGCGGTGATATTATTACTGCACAAACAAGCGAGCCAGAGAAATTACGTGATGCTATCCAAGCACATTTCCATATTGATGCAGTTGTATTGGATAATAGTGTAAGAATCGAGCGTGCACGTGGACATGAATTTATTACCGAATTGGTAGAAGCCTTTCCTGGACAGATTGATGCTATAACAGTAAATAAACCGACTCTTGAGGATGTTTTTATTCAGCGGACTGGACATCGTTTTTGGGAGGCTAATGATGAAGAGCTCCGTGCTACCACAAAGCGTTGAGCAGGTTTCCGAAACAGTAACCAAGCAACCATTAACTGCCATAGATAAGCAGATTAGCACAGGTTTGTGGTTACCAGCGCGTTCCTTATGGTGGCGTGAACTGGTACGTTTTTACCGACAACGTAGCCGTGTTGCAGGAGTGTTAGGCTCACCACTGGTCTTCTGGTTGTTACTTGGTTCAGGATTAGGAGACTCTTTTCGTATAGGCGGAGCATCATTACAAAGCGGTTATTTGGAATACTTCTTTCCTGGTACGTTAACAATGATACTGCTCTTCACCTCGATCTTCTGTATGATGACGGTAATCGAAGATCGTCGAGAAGGCTTTCTTCTCTCTGTGCTGGTTTCACCTGCTCCACGCGCTAGTCTGGTATTAGGTAAAGTGCTTGGAGGAGCTACATTGGCGACGTTACAGGCAATGATTTTTGTTCTGCTGGCACCGGTAATAGGTATTCCGTTGGGATTGCTCCAGCTACTGGCGCTTGGTGGAGTACTCTTTCTGATTGCCTTTGCCCTTACGGGAGTAGGATTTTTTATTGCTTGGCGGCTCGATTCTACCCATGGCTTCCATGCTTTAATTAATCTCTTCTTGCTGCCTATGTGGATACTTTCAGGATCGGTCTTCCCTATTTCTGGGGCTTCTTCTTGGATCGGTTACCTGATGCGGTTAAATCCTCTTACTTACGGCTTAGTGGCGTTACGTCGATTGCTCTATTGGCAATCACTCGATAGTGTTGCCAGTGGCTCTGCCAATCTACCAAGTCTAGCTATCTCACTAGTAGTAACTGCCGGCTTTGCTACTTTAACATTCTTTATGGCGCTTGGCATTGCTAGCCGCCAACGTCAGAGTTAGGCCAGTCATAACACTCCGCGCTCCCCCCAAGAGTCTAAAAATTGTAAAAAGAAAGCAGAAGAGGATCTTTGAACACAACTATGGCCATGGTTGTAAAAATCTCGCAACCAATTTGGCATTATTGATGTTTTTAGCCTTTGCGGTTGATCAAATTCAGCAACGTTGTTCTTCTGTCTTTCGTCAGGTTCGGGCTGGCTTAAAAACTAAAGCTAAACTCTGGCAAAGTCTCAGATCTTTATTTCATGTTCAGTTTTTCCCTTCTATGGACGCGTTATTCCGTAAAATGGCTTCTTTATTTAACATCCAGCTGTGTTGATTTTCTAAACCGGGAATTGCTGGACAATAGTCTATTTTTCCCGTATCGTTGCCTAGACATTGGAGGAATACCTTATAGCATAATGCACATGTATGCTAACAGCAGGCAGATAAGAGCTAGGTCAGTTTGACTATACTCTACAACAGGAGCGGTTATGATCCACATTCTAAAAGATAAGATATCTCTTGCAATAATTACTATCTTACTTCTGTTTTTTGGTGCAAATGCAACTATTAAACAATCTTCTGGAATTCCTGTTTCAAGTGGAGATGAAAAGGAGCAGAGACTAAATGCTAGAGTGCGAGTAGTTCATTTCCATGGACCAGTACCAGAGCCTCTTAGAATTGTAAGATGTGTTGTAGGTGAAGGGGATAATTGGCTAGAAAACTTAACCATAGAAGTTGAAAATATTTCCGAGCAACCTGTTCGCGCTTTTACCTATAATGTGCTGCTGCCAAATTCTGGTAACAAGCAACTGCCATTAGGTAGTAGGCTAACTTATGGTAAAGAGCTAATACAACCACTTGAGAAGAATAATTCGATTTTGCCTAATACAACTGCTATTTTGCCAGGTAAAACAGTTCAACTTACTTGGCCTGCCAATTATTATAGTAAATTAAGGAGCCAATTGGAGGTTTCTGGCAATATAACTAAGGTTGTAGAGGTAGTATTAGTTCTTCAACATGTATACTTTCAAAACCGCACTGTTTGGTATGGTGGTCAAATAAAAGATTTCCTAGTTTCCGAAACTTTAAGCAGATAAGCCTTACTGCATTTCAAAGTGGTTGCAAAATTTGGGACTATGATGACGAGTTGGTCTGTTTTGATTGTCAAACAGCTTATACATACACTTCTCTTGGGCCTGGCGATAGCCAAATCTGCTTTTACACTTCTGAATGTGGTTGTTCAACAGGACAATATCCAGATCCTCTTCTATATCCTTGTGGCTTTGGATGTATACAAGGCTGAATTATTCGTAAAACATTCATAAATGTTATGTATTGGATTAATGGGTAGAGGCCAAATGGAATGGAAGTGGTTGCATTAATGTATAGGAATTGAGTCATGATAGTCATGTTCTTCGTCATGTTTTATTCACTGGTATATGAATATGATAGGCAAAGCCTAGATCCACAAAGTATGCCTGTTCAGATTCAATTATCTGTTGAGAAGGAGGTTTACTATATCGCGGAGCCTATCCATTTTAGAATTTTGTTATATAATAATCAGGGTAACCCAATTAAAGGATATTTTCAACTTTCCCCTAGCCTAGTTTCATACCGTCACAAAGGAGATCCAAATTTCTCAAGATATATGCCTGCCTGGATACAGATTATGGCTAAGAATTGTGTTGTTCCCACAGAACTCTTACCAAACTCTAGATGGGAGGGACACGGAAAACTATTCTATGACACTCAATTTTTACAACCAGTATTGGCAAATTCTGGAGAATATGAGATTAAAGTGGAATTTAATGATACAGAAAACAATGCTACAATTTACGAATCTAATACCATATTAGTGAAAGTTTTAAGACCACCAGAAAAAGAGAATTCTGCTTTAGCAGACCTTAGGGATCAGAATCTAGCTAAATTTCTTGAAGGCGATGCACGGGTTAATTTTTGCAAAACAACAGATGGAAAAGATTTGTTGATACAGGATAACCATTTCCAAGTTGGAGTGGAAAAGACATTAGCATTTTTGGAACGCCATCCCCAAAGCTTATATACCCCTATAGTCAAGAAAATGTTTGTTGAATCTATAAGTGAAGAATATAAAAGGAGTAAAGGCAAGTTATCTGCGCAGTTACAAGCTATATATGATTATGTCCAATCCTCTATGAGAAAATAGAGCAACGTTGTATTATGGGCATTTTATGCTCTGAAACTGCCTAGACTAGAGATATAGAGCGTGACAGAACCGACAGCAACTGTTCCACCCAATTCAGCACGTTCGCGGCGCCCATCTTTGTTAATAACAATAGTGGCGATGCTGTTTGTTATTGTGCCGTTTCTCTTCTGGTATGGTACCTGGTTCGGTCGTGAGTTGAATGATAGTGAGATGGAAAAGTATCTTAACGATACCAACTCACCACGCAAACTTCAGCATGCCCTTTCTCAGTTGGCACAACGTATTGCTCGTCATGATGAGAAGGCAAAACGCTGGTATACAAAGATTTTGGCACTGGCCGAGCATCCTGTCTCGCAAGTCCGTATTACGGCTGCCTGGGTTATGGGTCAAGATAATACTTCACAAGATTTTCATGATGCGCTGTTGCGCTTGCTGGTTGATTCGCATCCTATGGTAAGACGTAACAGTGCACTTTCCTTAGTGCGCTTTGCTGATACCAGTGGTCGACCAGAACTGCTGTTAATGCTACGTCCTTACTCTATACAAGCAGAACGAGAAGGAACTGTCTCCTTGGTGCTGACAGAAGAACAAGGAGATCAAGAACTGCCTGTGACAGTAGCAATGTTATTAGTACGTATTACTGAAGCCAATGGCCAAGTCTTTGAAGTACGCTCGCCACTATCAGGCTATCTCAAGAGTATTAGTGTCAAAGAAGGCACTAAGGTAATGGTAGGAGATGAACTGGCACTGGTTTCACCCGAGCCTAGTCAAGTTTGGGAATCATTACGTGCTCTATGTCTGGTTGGCCAACCAGAAGACCTTCCTGAAATTGAACTCTACGCGCGTGGTATGCCAGGAATGAATGAACAGATCCGTCGCCAGGCATTACTGACCGCTGATGCGATCCGCAACCATAAAAATCAACAACAGACTGAACAATAGGTTATTATCTGAATAACATCGATCTCTTGTCTGTGAGGTTACTTTTTTAATTATGTCGAGTATTGATCCATGGTTCCCTTACCGTAAACCTAATCCACAAACACAACTACGCCTCTTCTGCTTTCCTTATGCAGGTGGCAATGCCTCAGTCTATCGTAATTGGGCCGAGAATCTGCCTGCAGAAGTTGAGCTCTGCGCGATACAACTGCCTGGACGTGAGAGCCGGTTGCTAGAGAAGCCATTTCTTGATCTATCAAAGCTAATACCAGTATTGGCAGATGCAATTTCACCATATTTCAATCTCCCCTTTGCTTTCTTTGGCCATAGTATGGGAGCAATGATCAGCTTTGAATTGACCCGTTATCTACGCCAGCAAAGTAGTCAGCAGCCTATACATCTGTTTGTTTCTGGACATGGCGCGCCGCATATACCCGATCCCGATCCGGATATTCATCAACTGCCAGAAGAAGAGTTTATTGAAGAGATACGTCGCTATAATGGTACTCCTGAAGCTGTCTTGCAAAATCAAGAACTGATGCAACTGCTCTTGCCATTGTTACGGGCCGATTTTACCTTGGTGGAGACTTACCGTTATATTAATGATCTACCCTTAGATAGTCCTGTTTCTGCCTATGGAGGACTACAAGATCGCGTAACTCGAGAACAACTTGATGGCTGGCGTGAACATACTCGCGCCGCTTTTAAGTTACGTATGTTTCCTGGAGATCACTTCTTTCTTCAAACTGCTCGTGCCGACCTCTTATATACAATCTCAGAAGATCTTTTTCTTTACTTACGTCGGATAATACTAGGATAAAACCATGTCAAGAACTAAGGAAGAGTGGCAAACACATAGCGGCGACTGGCAGCTACCCGATAACCGTGTACATGTCTGGTCAGTCGCGCTAGATCAACCTGCGTCATACCGTATGAAACTGCGAGAGATCCTCTCAGCAGATGAGCAGTCCCGAGCAGACCGTTTCTATTTTGAACGAGATCGCGACCATTTTATTATCGGACGAGGTGTTTTAAGAACCCTATTAGGCTATTATTTGGGTATTAAGCCTGAATGTTTAAGTTTCCATTATGGTCCAAAAGGTAAGCCATCGTTAACGCAAGATTACGCCAATGGATTAAAATTCAATATCTCACATTCACATGGAATGGCACTCTATGGATTTACAAAGAACAGAGAGATAGGTGTAGATATAGAGCAGATACGTGCTATTGAAGATGCTGAGCAGATTGCCAAGCGTTTCTTTTCCCCACAAGAGGCAGCAATATTTAGCTCAATCCCTGCAGATGAGAAGTATGAGGCTTTCTTCAACTGCTGGACCCGTAAAGAAGCCTATATAAAGGCCACCGGTGATGGACTATCACATCCACTAGACCGTTTCAATGTTACTTTAAGATTAGATGAACCTGCCAAATTGCTAACCATTGAAGGAGATGCGAAAAAGGCCGCACAATGGTCATTATCGGCTTTGACCCCTGCTCCTGGTTACATAGGAGCGCTGATTGTAACAGGCAATGATTGGCAACTAGACTGTTATAAGTATTCAATGATTTAGTATTTTAAATTTCGACAATCTCTACTTCCACAACAGTGGTATCTGCCAGTCTTAAACTCAAGAAGAGACCATTAGTCAGCAATAGTAGATATCTTCCATCTATACCTTTACGTGTTGTAGCATTACGCTCTAGATAAGCCGCTAAGGGCTGAGATAGTTTTCTAACAATGTAATCAAAATCAGGTAATACTTGATTGGGTAATAACAAGAAAACATCTGGTGGCATCTTCTGAGGCAATCTTATAGAAGCAACCATCTGTTTGAGATCAAGATAGTTTTGTAAAGACATAGGCATGCTCCCTTGCCCTGCTTAGCAAAGACAAAGGCGCGCCGACCATAGTAAAAACCAGCCATAACCACAACAAAGGCGCGGCGCGCATAGTAAATTCCTTATTACAGAGTTAGAGAGATTATGATCCGCTAATACGTAAGGATCAATCCTGACATTATTACCACTGTATAGATACCTACAGGAAAATCTAATGCAATATTATCGAATTCCTATTGATAGGAGATATTTTTCCTGATTAACTTAAATGGTAAAATCTCAACCATTAGGCAAAATGACCTTAACCATTAGGTAAAAGGTAAAACAATTTAAACCTGTTTCTAGTAGGAAAAAGCTATTTAGAGAGGAAAAGCTTATATGCCAAAACCTTATAGACGATCTTTTTGGTTGGTGCTGATAATGATGGCTTCTTTACTGATACCATCCTTTAATGGCGCCACCGCTTTCACCATTGAACCAAATAAGGGAAAAGATTCCACTGGACTACCACAAGAAGAATTTGATTTTCAATCAGAAATTAGAGTAGAGGAGAATGAAGATCCTGACCTCCCTAGTATTAAATATGGAAATATGAGCAAACGTAAATATCTACGTATGCGAAGTGAACATATTAAGTTACTACGAGGCATAGATGAAGACACACTGGGCCAGCAGCGCTCTCAGGCAATAAACGAAATGCAGCAGCAGGAAGAGTTGTTGCGTAGCATCGTACCACTAATAAACAGCACATCTTGGACATCAATTGGACCAGCTCCAATTCCCAATGGCCAAACTACTAGTGTATCAACCGCCGTTAGTGGACGCGTTACCAGCATTGCTATTCATCCCACCAATCCCAATATAGCCTATGTTGGCACTGCACAAGGTGGTGTTTACCGAACCCTGAATGGTGGCACTAGTTGGACAGCATTGTTTGACAGTGCGCTTTCATTGACGGTTGGCGCTATTGCCATTGCTCCTAGCAGTCCTACTACTGTCTATGTTGGCACTGGTGAAGCCAATTTTTCTGCTGATAGCTTTTTTGGTGTTGGTGTTTATCGAATTAATAATGCTGAGACCACCGCGACTTTAACAGGACCACTTAATAAAGACGCCAATAATAATGATGTCTTTAGTGGAAGAACCATCTCTAAGATTCTAGTTCATCCTACCAATGCCAACACTATCTTTGTTTCGACTGCTTCCGGTATTGGTGGTATTGGCGCAGATCAGGCGCTAGTGCTGCCCAACCGTGGAGTCTATCGTTCAACCAATGCATTATCAGCGGCCCCAGTATTCGCTAAACTTACCGTTGCTACTGCAGCCGCTGGCAATCGCTCAGTCACAGATATGGTATTTGAGCCAGGTAATCCTCAGAATCTTGTTTGTGCAGTGCTTGGTCCTAATGCTGCCGGCGATGGCGGTATCTACAGGTCCACCAATGCTCTGGCTGCGACCCCAACCTTTACCAGAACCTTGGCCTTAGGTACAGCAACTGCTGGTGTCAGAGTATCATTGGCGATTAACAAAGTAGGTTCAACTGTAACAGTAATAGCTGCTACTGGTGAGGCTGCCGGTGGGAACTGTGCTGCTGCCGGCCAAAGCGGTGTTTTAAGAAGATCAACCAATGGTGGTGCTACTTGGTCTGCACCACTCAATGGTGGTAGAGGGTTTTGTGGTGGACAGTGTTTCTATGATATTGGTGTTGCGATATCTCCAACTAACGCCAATATTATCTATTTAGGTGGTAATGTAAACAGCACCTGTTCAACTCTGTTAAGCAGATCCACAAATGGCGGTTCAACATTTACACGTGTCAATACTGGTCTGCATGCTGATACTCATGCGATAGAAGTTGCCCCATCTAATGCTTCCGTTGTCTACACTGGCAATGATGGCGGTATATGGAGATCAACTAACTCTGGAACAAACTGGACCAGCCTTAATAACTCCGGTTTTAATGCCACTCAATTTCAGAGTATGGCCATACATCCAACAGATCGTGAGTTTATGATAGGTGGTACTCAAGATAATGGTACCGAACTAAGGAACCCCAATGGCACCTGGCGACGTGCTGATTTTGGTGATGGTGGTTTCTCCTTGATAGATCAGAATGCTACTAACACTACCAATGTCACCATGTACCATACCTATTTTAATTCCACAGGAAGCTTGATAGGATTTGGTCGTGTTACTAATGTCGCTAATGCTACTGACAGCGGCTGGACTTTCTTAGGCTGCCAACCATCAAGCAATAACGGCATTAATTGCAATGACACAGTTCTCTTCTATGCACCAATGGCGTTAGGACCGGGTAATCCTAATACCCTCTACTTTGGTACAGACCGTCTATACCGTTCAACCAATCAAGGTAGCACTATGACTGTAGTAAGCCAAGCTCCCTTAGTCGCTGGTCAAGCTATATCAGCAATTGGCATTTCAAGACAAAATGGTAATGTGCGTATTGTTGGATTGAGAAATGGGAGGGTATTTGCAACTACCACAGGCTCCACTACTTTGATTGATGTCACCGGCCCCATTCCAGCACGTTATATTGCTCGTGCAGTGATCGACCCGAACAATGCCAATACTGCTTATGTGACACTGGCCGGATTTGGTTTAGCGGCCGGCCAACACGTCTGGAAGACCACTAATCTGAATGCTGCCACTCCCACTTGGACAGCAGCTGGCAATGGTATACCAGATGTCCCAGTTAATGCTTTTGTTGTTGACCCAGCAAACTCCAATAATATCTTTGCCGGCACCGATATAGGTGTCTTTAGATCCACCAATGGTGGTCAATCCTGGACACCATTTAGCAATGGATTGCCACGTGTTGCAGTATTTGATATGACATTGCAGAATGCCAATCGTGTTCTGCGTATTGCCACACATGGCCGTGGCATTTGGGAGATTTCTGTACCGTAACTTAACAATCTACCTGAGCATTCCCCAGTCTAGTGGTCTAGACTGGGGAATCCGTCTTTAGTTCTTTTATCGTTGCCAAATGGTTGAGTATATTTAACCTTCAGTAAATACCACCAGCGATGAGAATTGTTTTGCCAGTGATGGGGTAAAAACAACAATGGAAGAGAAAACGGCGGTGCGCGTATAATAAAAATTATACGACGAGGTTTTTGACTGACTAAGTAGTGATAAAAATAGCAATGGGGTATTTTCCAACAAAGGTACCAAAACTCTCATAGAATTTTAGATAAGTACTGGTTGAACCTATAATTAGGCTTATTTTGTGGCTGCCATTAAATAAAAACGATGATTTAAATTTTAG